>DATING010001021.1:0-9348 GCA_035474555.1 Longimicrobium sp.
CCGTCGACGTGCGGAGTTCCGAACCCGACCACGCGGCAGGCGCTGCAAGAGGCCGGAGATGTCCACTCCCTGTCGCGATACACCAGCGTGGACGCGCTCTTCGACGAGATGGAGGCGGCGGATGGAGCCTGCGTGCGCGAAACGGGGACGCGCCAGGGCCACCTTTTCGACGAGTAGGCGCGGCGCTCGCCGCGCCCCGTTGACACCCGCCCCGCGGCGGCGCAGATTGCGCCTAGGATACGTCAGCGCGCGGTCCCACCCTAGCGGTTGGGACCGCGCTTTCGTTGTGGGTTGCATGGGCGGACGGACGAGCGGAGCGATGAGGGACAGGAAGAGCCAGTGCGTGGTGATCGTCGGCTCGCAGTGGGGCGACGAGGGGAAGGGCAAGATCGTGGACGTGCTCGCCGACCAGGTGGACATCGTCGCACGCTACCAGGGCGGCAGCAACGCCGGCCACACGGTGCACGTGGGGGAGGAGGAGTTCATCCTGCACCAGATCCCCTCAGGGATCCTGCACCCGCGGCGCCGCTGCCTGCTGGGCAACGGCGTGGTGTTCGACCCGTTCCAGTTCTTCCACGAGCTGGACGCCCTCACCGCCCGCGGCATCGACGCCGAGGGGCGCGTGGGCGTGAGCGGCCGCGCGCACCTGCTGCTGTCGTACCACAAGACGTGGGACCGCGCGCAGGAGGCCAGCCGCGGCTCGGGCAAGATCGGCACGACGGGGCGGGGGATCGGCCCGGCGTACGAGGACAAGGTGGCGCGCCAGGGAATCCGCCTGGCCGACCTGCGCGATCAGGTCCGCGCCGAGGAGCAGCTTCGCCGCGCCGCCGCCCGCGTGAACCAGCGCCTCACCCTGCTGGACAGCGACGAGCGCGTGGACGCCGACGCGCTGGTGGACGAGGTGATGGGGATCCGCGACCGCCTGCTGGCCATATCGGTGGATACGGGCCGCGTCATCCACGACGCCCTGCGCGCCGGGCAGCGCGTGCTGCTGGAGGGCGCCCAGGGCGCGCTGCTGGACGTGGACCACGGCACGTACCCGTACGTGACCTCGTCCAACACCACGGCAGGCGGCGCCGCGCTGGGCGTGGGCATCGGCCCCACCCGCGTGGACGACGTGCTGGGCGTGGTCAAGGCGTACACCACCCGCGTGGGCGAGGGCCCGCTCCCCACCGAGCTGCCGTCGCCCATGCAGGAGCGGGTGCGCGAGCTGGGCGGCGAGTACGGCGCCACCACGGGCCGCCCGCGCCGCTGCGGCTGGTTCGACGCCGTGGTGGTGCGCTACGCCGCGCGCGTCAACGGGCTCACGGGGCTGGCCGTCACCAAGATGGACGTGCTGGATACGCTCGACGAGCTGAGCATCGCCGTCAGCTACCGTGCGGAAGGGCAGGAGCTGGACGACTTCCCGGGTGACCTGGGCCTGCTGGCCGCGGCGGAGCCCGTGTACGAGACGATGCCGGGATGGAAGACGTCCACGTCCGGCGCGCGCACCTGGGACGAGCTGCCGGAGAACGCGCGGCGGTACCTGGAGCGCATCGAGGAGCTGACGGAGACGCCCGTGTGGTACGTGTCCGTGGGCACGCGCCGCGACCAGATCATCCACGTGGAGCGGTAGCCGCGCCGCCCGCCGGAGTGGGTTGCCGACGGCGGGCGCAGTTAGTGCGCCCGCCGTCGTTTTTGGTGGATGCATGGATTCGGCGGCAGTGCACGGGGGGCAGATGCGGTGCGACGGCGGAGCGCCCCCCTCCCCGGCCCTCCCCCACAAACTGCGTGGGGGAGGGAGATTGGACGGCACGGTGCCGTCGCGGAGCACGCTGTCTCGCGCAGTAAAGTTCTCCCCCTCCTGCCCGCGAAGCGGGGGAGGGGGCCGGGGGGAGGGGGCTCTCCGCGGGTGCAGCCAGCCCGCTACCGCGACGGAAGCCATCTCACCTCCCCCAGGGGTTTTGGGGGAGGTCGCGAGGAACGAGCGGGTGGGGGCGTCCGGCGGGAGTTCGCCTGAAACGACGAAAGCACACGTGAGCAATACAGTGGATCAGCCCGTGATGGAATCCATCGAATCTGCCCTGCGGCACGTAAAGCCGTCGGTGCGCACGCTGGGCGCGTACACGCTCAAGCCGTACGAGCCGCGCATCAAGCTCAACCAGAACGAGAGCCCGTTCGACGTGCCGCAGGCCATCAAGGACCGCATCCACGGGACCCTGGCCGACCGCCCGTGGAACCGGTATCCGCCGTTCGTCGCGGCCAACTTCATCCAGGCCGTCAGCGAGGCCACGCGCTGGCCGTCGGACGGGGTGCTGGTGGCCAACGGCTCCAACGAGCTCATCCAGTCCATCCTGGCCGTCGTCGTGGGCCCGGGCGTGTCCGTCGTCATTCCTGAACCGACGTTCACCCTCTACCGGCTGATGACGGAGGTCAACGGCGGCACCGTCGTTTCCGTCCCACTGGACGACCAGCTCGCCTTCGACGTGGACGCCATCATCCGTGCCGCGCGGGAGACGAGCGCCGCCGTCGTCGTGCTCTGCTCGCCCAACAACCCCACGGGCGCCGCGCTCACCCGCGCCGAGATCGAGCGGGTGCATGACGAGACGGATGCGCTCATCCTGCTGGACCAGGCGTACGTGGAGTTCGGCGGATACGACGCCATCCCGCTGCTGGACGCCCGGCCGCGGCTCGTCGTCCTGCGCACGTTCAGCAAGGCGATGGCGATGGCGGGGCTGCGCGCGGGGTACATGCTCTCCCACCCCGCGCTCACGGCCGAGGTCAACAAGGCCAAGCTGCCGTACAACATCAACTTCTTCACCGAGGTGGCCGCCGCCGAGGTGCTGCGCAGCCGCGACGTGATGCACGAGATGGTGGTCGCCATCTCCGCCGAGCGCGACCGCGTGCAGGCGGAGATGCAGGCGATCCCCGGCCTGCGCGTGTATCCCACGGCGGCCAACTTCATCCTCTTTCGCGTGGAGGCGCCCGGCACCACCCACGGCCAGGTGTTCGACCGGCTGCTGGCGGAGTACGGCGTGCTCGTGCGCGACGTGAGCAAGTACCCCCTGCTGGAGCGCTGCCTGCGGGTGAACGCGGGCACGCGGGAGGAAAACGACGTGTTCCTGGATGGATTGCGGACCATCATGCGCGAGGCCACGGGATGAGCCGCACGGGCGAGCGGTCGCGCGGCACGCGCGAAACGGAGATCCGCGTCCGCGTGGACCTGGACGGCACGGGCCAGGCGTCGGTGCGCACGGGGATCGGATTCTTCGACCACATGCTGGATGCCCTGGCGCGGCACGGCATGTTCGATATCGACGTGGAGTGCACCGGCGACCTGCACATCGACGCGCACCACACGGTGGAGGACGTGGGGATCGTGCTGGGCGGCGCCTTCCTGGAGGCGCTGGGCGACAAGCGCGGCATCGTCCGCTACGCCGACGCCACGGTGCCCCTGGACGAGGCCCTGACGCGCGCCGTGGTGGACGTGTCCGGCCGGCCCTTCCTTCACTGGGCCGTGCCGCTCCCCGCCGGCCAGCCCATGATCGGCCAGTTCGACGTGGCGCTGGCGGCGGAGTTCTGGCGCGCGTTCGCCATGGAGGCGCGCATCACGCTGCACCTGGACGGCCTGCGCGGCGACAATGCGCACCACGTCGTTGAGGCGACCTTCAAGGCCGCCGCCCGCGCGCTGGATGCCGCCACCGCCATCGACCCGCGCCGGGCGGACGTCGTCCCCTCCACCAAGGGCGCCCTGTGAGCGGCGGCGCGGCCACGGGAAATGCCGGGGCGGGGAAGGTCGTCCTGCTGGACTACGGCGCGGGCAACCTGCGCTCCGTGGCCAAGGCGTTCGAGCACGAAGGCGCGGACGTCGTGCTGACGGCCGATCCCGCCGTGGCGCGCGCGGCCGACCGGCTGGTGCTCCCCGGCCAGGGGCACTTTGGCCAGTGCATGACGCGGCTGGAGGAAACGGGGCTGGTGGATGCCGTGCGCGACCACGTGTCCGCCGGGCGCCCGTTCATCGGCATCTGCGTGGGGATGCAGCTGCTGTACGACGGCAGCGACGAGGCGCCGGGCGTGGCGGGGCTGGGGCTGCTCCCGGGCACCGTGCGCCGCATCCCCACGGACCTGCCGCTGCCGCACGTGGGGTGGAACGCGGTGGAGTTCAAGGGCCGCGCGGAGTTCGATCCCGTGCTGGCGCGGGTGGCTGGCCCCGAGCCGCGCTACTTCTACCACGTGCACTCGTACGCCGTGCTGGAAGACGACAACGACGCCGTGCTGGGCCGCTGCCGCTACGATGCGTCGTTCGCGTCCATCGTGGGCCGCGACAACGTGTGGGGCATCCAGTTCCACCCCGAGAAGAGCCAGGAAGACGGCCTGCGGATTCTCGGTAATTTCGCCCGGTTGTAGGGAAGAAAGTGCGTGAGTGCGGAAGTCGATCGGTGCGGTAGTCGGAATCCCTGATGGAGCGGTGATCCCCGGAGGGATGTGGGGCCGTTCGCAGTTGTAGGCCATAACCTGTCCCCTGTACCCTGTAACCCGCAGTTGCAGATGCGACGTGCCGCCGTTCCCCTCGCCGCGCTGCTGCTGGCCCTGCCGCGGCCGGCGTCCGCCACGTGGTCCGTCACGGCGGTGGATCCGCGGACGCGCGAGGTGGGGATCGCGGGCGCGTCGTGCACCCCCAACGTGATGGGGATCGCGGGCGTGGTCCCCGGGCGCGGCGTGATCGCGGCGCAGGCACTGACCAACGGCGCCGCGCGGCAGCGGGGGATGGAGATGCTGCGCGCGGGCGCCTCCCCGGCCGAGATCGTGCGCACGGTGACGGACTCGGTCTTCGACGCCCTCTATCCCATGCAGCAGTACGGCGTGGCGGCGCTGGGCCATGCGCCCGCCGCGTACACCGGCGCGGAGACGGACGCGTGGCGGGGACACGAGGTGGATGCGGAGGTGTCCGTGCAGGGCAACATCCTCGCGGGCCCGCGGGTGGTGGCGGATGCCATGGCCGCGTTTCGCGCCGCCGCGGCGGATTCCGCGATGACGCTCGCCGACCGCCTGCTGCTGGCGCTGGAAGCCGGCGCCGCGGCCGGCGGCGACGCGCGCTGCCCCGGGCAGACGGCGCTCTCCGCCTTCCTGATCGTCGCCGGCTCGACCGACCGCCGCGACGCGCAGCACCTGCGCCTGTACGTCAACGGCCAGGCGGAGGGCGGCAGAAATCCCGTCGTCCTGCTCCGCCAGCGCTACGACGAGTGGCGGCGCATGCTGCGGAGCTACGAGTCCGGCGCGGTGGGCACGACGAGCGCAGCGGAGCGGCGATCAAGGCTTCGGCAAACGCCTGGAGTGGGGTCGATGCGGATTCCGGGTGGCCGCCGCTCCCCTGGAGCCAGCGTCCGGAATATCTGCTGAGACGTGGCGGGACGCGTCTCGTTGCGCGGTTTTGAGGTTGTTTATACCGTTCAACTTGACTGCGGGAAGCCACACGGTTCGCGGGAGGACGCGTGAAGAATTGGAAGCTGGCGGAGGCGCAGAAGTGCCTGGGTGAAGTGGTTCGCCACGCGAAGATGTGCGGCCCACAGCGCATCACGGGGTCGGACGGAGAGGCGGTCGTCCTGAGCGCTGCGGATTACAAGCGGCTCTTGGCCGATGCAGGCCTTTCCGAATCGGATATCAGCGACCGCGCCGACACGCCGGAGCGGGAGCCGATGGGCTTCGTGGAGTTCATGCAGAAGTCGCCTCTGGCCGAGGCCGTTCGTGCAGGCGAGTTTCCGTGGGAATGGGACGACGCGACGCGGCGCTGGGTGCTGCCCGGCGATGCCGATGTGCCTGCGGGGGAAGACATTGCTGGCGAGCCGTCCATGGGTTTCGTGGAGTTCATGCGGACGTCGCCCCTCGCGGAGGCGATGGCGGCCGGCGAGATCTCGCCCGAGGACTGGGACCGCGCGTGCCGGATTGGCCGGTGAGCCGTGCGCTACCTGATCGACACGAACGTCTTTTCCGAGCCGGTCAAGCCGCGTCCCAATCCTGTCGTACTCTCCTGGGCGGAGTCACAACCACGGGAGGCGCTCGCGATCAGCACGCTCTCTCTGGGCGAGGTGCGCAAAGGCCTGGATCTGCTGGCGCACGGAAGCCACCGTGCGGCGCTGGAGCAATGGTTCAAGGTCACCATGCGGGAGCAGTTCCGCGGACGGGTGCTTTCCGTGAGCAAGGACATCGCGCTGGCATGGGGACGTCTCGCGGCGGCTGACCAGAAGCGTGGCCGTGTTCTTCCAATCGTGGATGGGCTGCTGCTTGCCACGGCCGAGGTACACGACCTGACCCTCGTCACACGCAACGAGCGGGACTTCGTCGATCGCGGTGTCCCTGTATTCAACCCCTGGCCGGATTCGGATGACTGACTTCTTCAAGGGCCATGGGCTCGGCAACGATTACATCGCGCTGGAGATGGAGGCGCTGGGGCTGGAGCTCACGCCGCTGGCCGTGCGGCTGATCTGCGACCGGCACAACGGCGTGGGATCGGACGGCATCCTGGCCCGCGTGCCCTCCACGGCGGCGGACTTCGGCGTGCGCATCTTCAACCCCGACGGCAGCGAGGCCGAGAAGAGCGGCAACGGCCTGCGCATCTTTGCCGCGTACCTGCTGGAGCAGGGCGACGTGGACCTGCGCGCCCCGTTCACCGTGGAGACGCCGGGCGGCACCGTGCGGATGGAGATCAAGAACCTGTCCGAGGACGGCGTGATGGCCGTGGAGGTGGAGATGGGCACCGCCACCTTCCGCAGCGCCGACGTGGGCCTCGCCGGCCCCGACCGCGAGACGGACAACGAGCCGCTGGAGCTGGCCTCCGGCGACGTGGTGCACGTGAACACCGTTTCCGTGGGCAACCCGCATTGCGTCGTGTTCCAGGACGAGCTGGACGTGGAGAGCCTGCGCCGCCGCGCCCCGCAGATCAGCACGCACACGGCGTTCGCGCGGGGGGTGAACGTGCAGTTCGCCGTGCCCGTGGAGCCGGACGCGGTGGACGCGTGGGTGTGGGAACGCGGGGCGGGGGAGACGCGCGCGTCGGGCTCCAGCGCCTGCGCCATCGCCGCCGCGGCCGTGCGCCGGGGGATGGTGAGCGAGCGGCAGGTGACCGTGCGCATGCCCGGCGGCGCCCTGCACGTGCACGTGCGCGACGACTGGAGCCTGGTGCTGAACGGGCCCGTGGAGTCCGTCTACCGCGGATGGCTGACGGACGGCATGCGCCGCCGGCTGGAGATGCTGGGATGAGCCTGGCCAAGCGCATCATCCCCTGCCTGGACGTAAAGGACGGGCGCGTGGTGAAGGGGATCCAGTTCGTCGGTCTGCGCGACGCGGGCGACCCCGTGGAGCAGGCCATGCGCTACGACGCCGAGCGCGCGGACGAGCTGTGCTTTCTGGACATCACGGCCAGCCACGAGGGGCGCGCGTCCATGCTGGACGTCATCCGGCGGACGGCGGACAGCATCTTCATCCCTTTCACGGTGGGCGGCGGCATCCGCTCCGTGGACGACTTCAACGCCATCCTGGGCGCCGGGGCCGACAAGGTGGCCGTGAACACCGCCGCCCTCACCGACCCGGACCTGGTGCAGCGCGCGGCGGACCACTTCGGATCGCAGTGCGTGGTGGTGGCCATCGACGCGCGGCGGACGGAATCCGCCCCCTCCGGCTGGGAGGTCTACACCCACGGCGGCCGGACGCCCACCGGCGTGGACGCCGTGGAGTGGGCGCGGCGGGCGGAGGCGCTGGGCGCGGGCGAGATCCTGCTGACGTCCATGGACCGGGACGGCACCCGCGACGGCTACGACCTGCCCCTGCTGAACGCCGTGGCCGGGCAGGTGCGCATTCCCGTCATCGCGTCGGGGGGCGCAGGGGCGCTGGAGCACCTGGATTCGGCGCTGGCGGCGGGGGCCCATGCCGTGCTGGCGGCATCGATCTTCCATTTCGGCGAGTACACGCTGGCCGAGGCCCGCCGCTACCTGGCGGGGCGCGGCCACCCCGTCCGGCCCTGACGCACCGAACGCCGTTTGGCGGCCGCGTTTGCGCGCAGGCCCGGCTTTTGTAGTGAGGCGCGGTGGATGCTGTCTCCCATGAAAAACCGACGAGGTGCTGACGTGTACCGTTCGATCCGAACCCCCCTTGCCCTGATCGCCGTGGTGGCGATGGCCGCGTGCGGCGGCGACGCCGGCGGCGATGACAAGGGCGCTGCTCGTGCCCCCGGCGATTCGGCCGCCAAGGGCGGCGGCGCGGCCAAGGGTGCTGCCCCCGCGGCGGCGCCCGCGCCCAAGTTCGCCTTTGGCAACGCCGCGGCCGAGGCCACGCAGTGCCACCAGAGGCGCCAGGCGCGGCTGGACAGCGCGTCCAGCGCCCTGCAGGCGGACTCCGCGGCCAAGCGCCCCGGCGCGGGCAAGAACCCGGCCTTCGCCAAGGAGCAGAAGTGGTACCCGCAGATGCCGGAGTTCCGCGACGGGTCCATCCTGCCGTGCAACCGCATCATCGTGTACTACGGCAACCCGGCCTCCAAGAAGATGGGCGCGCTGGGCCAGTACCCGCGTGAGGACATGCTGGCCCGCCTGCAGCGCCAGGCCGACCAGTGGAAGCAGGCCGACCCGAGCACGCCGGTGGTGCCCGGCCTGCACCTGATCGCCGTCGTGGCGCAGGGCGACCCCGGCCCGTCGGGCAAGTACCGCACGCAGATCCGGGACGCGGTGGTGGACTCCATCCACCAGATGGCCAAGTCCATCAACGGCATCCTGTTCATCGACGTGCAGGTGGGTACCGACGACATCCGCAGCATCATGCCGCGCTTCGACGAGTTCCTGAAGCGTCCGGACGTGCACTTTGCCGTGGACCCCGAGTTCTACATGCGGGGCGGAACGCGTCCCGGCGCAAAGATCGGAACCATGTACGCGGCCGACATCAACTGGGTGATGGACCGGCTGACGCAGATCGTGCAGCAGAACAACCTGCCGCCCAAGGTGCTCATCATCCACCGCTTCACGCGTGGCATGGTGCCCGACGTGGAGAACGTGCGCCTGCGCCCCGAGGTGCAGCTGGTGATGCACATGGACGGCTGGGGCGCGCCGTGGCTGAAGTACGATTCCTACCGCGACTACATCGTGCGGCACCCGGCGCAGTACACGGGGTGGAAGAACTTCTACCACAACGACACCAAGAAGGGCGACCCGCTCACCACGCCGCAGGACCTGCTGCAGCTGTGGCCGGAGCCGCTGTACATCCAGTACCAGTAGCCTCTGCTACGGCCGGCTGACGGAAGGGGCTCCCCGATGCGGATCGGGGAGCCCCTTCTTCATGTCGTTGCTTTCGCACTCCCGCACTTTCGCACTTTCGCACTGCTGGTGT
>DATING010001022.1:0-1857 GCA_035474555.1 Longimicrobium sp.
GCGCACCAGGACCTTCCCTTCGAGCGGCTGGTGGCGGAGCTGCAGCCGGAGCGCAGCACGAGCCACTCTCCCCTGTTCCAGGTGACGTTCACCACCGACACCTTCGACGCCGTGTCCGGGGAGTCCCTGCCGGGGCTGCGCGTGCAGTCCGTGGAGCACCAGCTCCCCGTCGCCAAGTTCGACCTGGCCCTCAAGCTGTCCCCCACGCACCAGGGGCTCGCCGGGTCGCTCGTCTACAGCACGGACCTGTTCGATCACGCCACCGCCGAGCGCATGGCCCGGCACATGGAACGCGTGCTGGAGCAGGTGGCGGAGGACCCCGACCTGCCGCTGGACGAGCTGGAGCTGCTGGCGCCGGACGAACGCGCGCGGATGGTGGTCGAGTGGAACCGCACGGACCACGAGTTTCCCCGCGACGCGTGCCTGCACGAGGGGTTCGAGGCGCAGGTCCGCGCGACCCCGGACGCCGTCGCGATCCTCTGGGACGACGTGCGGCTGACCTACGCGGAGCTGGATGCGCGCGCCAGCCGGCTGGCCCACCACCTCGTGCGGCAGGGCGTGGGGGCGGACGCGCGCGTGGGCGTGCTCCTGGAGCGCGGCGTGGACCTGGTGGTCTCGCTGCTCGCCATCCTCAAGGCCGGCGGCGGCTACGTGCCCCTGGACCCCGCGTACCCTGCCGAGCGGCTGCGGATGATGCTGCACGACAGCGGCGCCCGCGTGCTCGTCACCCGGGGCGGCCGCGGGGGCGAGACCGACGCGGCCGGCGTCCGCGTCGTGTGCCTGGACGCCGCCGCGGACGCCATCGAGCGGGAGGCGACGGAGGGGCCGCGCGGCCGCGCCTCGGCGCAGAACCTGGCCTACGTGGTCTATACCAGCGGCAGCACGGGCATCCCCAAGGGGGTGATGGTGAGCCACCGCAACGTCGTGCAGCGGGTGACGGCCACGGACTACATCCAGCTGGGCCCGGGGGACCGCATCGCGCAGGCGTCCAACGCCAGCTTCGACGCGCTCGCCTTCGAGGTGTGGGGCGCGCTGCTGAACGGCGCCACGCTCGTCGGCATCCCCCGCGACGTGCTCCTGTCCGCCCCCGCGCTGCGCGCCCTGCTCCGCGAGCAGGAGGTCACCACGATCTTCCAGACCACGGCGCTCTTCAACCAGCTGTCGGGCCAGGCGCCGGACCTCTTCGCCACCCTGCGCAACGTGCTCTTCGGCGGGCAGGCGGTGGACGCGGACAGCGTGCGGCGCGTGCTTCGGGAGGGCCGGCCGCGGCGCCTGCTGCACGTGTACGGCCCCACGGAAACGACGGTGTGGTGCCTGTGCCATCCCGTGGAAGCGGTGGCGGAGGACGCGCGCACCGTCCCCCTGGGCCGGCCCCTGGGCAACCAGCGCGTCTACGTGCTGGATTCCGCGCGGCAGCCGGCGCCCGTGGGCGTGCCCGGCGAGGCGTACCTGGGGGGCGCGGGGGTGGCGCGCGGCTACCTGGACCGGCCGGGGCTCACGGCGGAGCGCTTCGTCCCCAACCCGTTCGCCCGGGAGCCCGGCGCGCGGATGTACCGCACGGGCGACCGGATGCGGTGGAACGCGGAGGGGCGGCTGGAGTTCCTGGGCCGGCTGGACGCGCAGGTAAAGATCCGCGGGTTTCGCGTGGAGCCGGGGGAGGTCGAGGCCGTGCTGCGCCGGCACCCCGGCGTGGTGGACTGCGCCGTCATCCCCCGCGAGGACGCGCCGGGCGAGCTGCGGATGGTGGCGTACGTGGCCGGCGGGGCGGACCCGGACGCGCTGCGGGCTCACCTGCGCGCGTCCCTGCCGGAGTACATGGTCCCCGCCGCGTTCGTCCCCGTGGCCCACATCCCCCTG
>DATING010001023.1:0-3229 GCA_035474555.1 Longimicrobium sp.
GCGCACCAGGAAGCGTTCAGAGCTCTCGCCGGCACCCACTCACCCCCTGGGCAGCGCGAGCATCCTTGCGTCCGCTTTGCAGCGCCAGCCTGGCAAGGGCGGGCGACTGCGCCGGGGCGGTGGGTGCCGGCCGTGAACGCGCCTCCAAACTGCCCGCCGGATCTCAATGCCCTGTCCCCGCCCTATCAAGGGCGCACGGATGACGGTGGTTGATTCTCGCCGTTGCTCGCTTTCCAGGGTTCCGCCCAGTACGCCTGCGGCCGCCCGGCACGGACGATCCATCGAAGAACCGCTTGACGGCCGGCGGCCTGGACGTGGCCGGGCCGGCCCTGGCGCCGGGGACGGCGGAGGGGCGGCGTGACGGACCGATTCGTGGAGTTGGGGATCTCGCTCGGAGATGTCGCCGGGTGGTTCGGCGTGCGTAGAGAAACGGTGAGCGGGCGGCGGAGAGAGGGAGGAGAGTTTCCCACCACCTGGCGACTGGCGAGGGATGCTGGGCGAACGAGCTGGGTCGAGGAGCACCCGGCTGCGTGGTTACGCGCAGGAACTCAGGCGCGACGCACAGGTCGCCAGCTCCGAGGGTGGGTCATGATCGCGGCCGGGTTGCTGTTGGCCAGGATCACGCGGTAGCCGTTTTCGCGGAGGGCGCCCACAGCCTGCGTGCCGCGGAAGCCGAACTCGGCCGCCTGGCCGGTGACGATGGGCCGGGAGCCCAGGATGCGGATGCTCCGCAGGTTGCTGCACCTGGGGCACAATTGCACAGTCCCCGTGCGTGCGCGAGCGCCGGCCCATCCGCACAAGGACCCGGCGGGGCCCCCAGATCGCGCGTCCCCGGCGTCAGCGGCCAATCTCGACCATCGCGTGGAGCAGGGCGAGGGCGCGGGACTGCAGGGCCTGCACCGTGTCGCGAAGGGCGGGCCACTCCGTCTCCCACGCGGCGCCGGCGGCCTCCCAGACCGCCAGCGTGGCCGCGGGGGCGGGGCCGCGCCCGGCGGCCACCCCGAGCCCCGCGGCGGCGCCCGCCGCCTCCGCGCCGGCCGTGCGCGCGGCCACCCGCACCGCCCCCGACACGCCCGTCGCGCCGGACTGGAACGCGTGCCGGGCCCTCGTCCACGCGTGCTGCCGCGCCCCGAACAGCGCCGGCTGCGCGGCCACGGCGGCCGCCATCCCGTCCAGCGGCGCGCATCCTTCCAGCGCGGCGGCGTGCGCCTCCAACCCCGCCAGCCGCAGGAACGCGGGGCAGATCTCGCGCACCAGCCAGTCCACCGCCATCCACGCACGCACCTCGTCGTCCGCCGCGCCCGTGGCCGTGCAGAGCAGCCGCGGCGCGCACGGAAGCAGCCGCTGCCGGCTGTCGTCGTCCCATGCGTCGTTCAGCCCGATGGCGAACGCACGCACAACGCGCGAGATGGAGGGATGGTTCGCCGCGAAGGGCACGGGCGCCGGACGGCACGGCAGGACGGCATCGGCCAGCACCTCGCCCGCGGCAATGCGGTTGGCCGCCTCGACGATGCACGCGTCGCCGGTGAACACGTCTCCGTGCGCGCCGAGACCCAGGCGAAGCGTGTGGATGGGGATGGGCTGCATGTCGCGAGAGCGATGTTCATCTGCCGGCGCACGATGTTTTTTCCCGCCACCCTGATTGTAACAGGCACACGCCCGTCCCGGCCACGGTCCCGCGGTGATTCTCCCGTGGAAGGTAGACGATCTTCCACGCACGTGTGAATTCCTGGACTGTAACGAATCCACAAAACAAACCCTTGACGACAGCGCATGTGCAGATAATCATTCTCACGCAGTACCCTTTCCGGTCCGTATCGTCCCTCTTCGGCCACGCCCTGGAACGAGGGCCGCCGGGGCCAGTGTCGGTGCAGGGGGCGGGTGCGGATCTCCTTGTCCTCGTTAAACGTGAGGTGGGACATGTCGCTTATCCCCAATGGACGCCGCAAGGAGAAGGTCTCGCTGACGGAGGTGGCGAACCAGAACCTGGTGGACGCAGAGACGCAGTGGTTCCTGGGCGAGCTGGCCATCAACGCGGCCGCCTCGAATCCGACCGAATTCGCGCTGCGCTGGTAGGCTGATGGCGGCGGCTCGCCAGGTGGGCCCCATCCGGCGGGCCGTCGTCGCGGCGGGGGGCTTTGGAACGCGGCTGCTCCCGGCCACGCGGGCCGTGCCCAAGGTGCTGCTGCCCGTAGTGGACCGGCCGCTCCTGCAGTACGCGCTGGACGAGCTCGCCGCGGCCGGCTTTGACGAGGCCGCCGTCCTGGCGCGCGCGGACCAGCACGCCATCCGCGACCAGCTCCACACGCCCGAGCCCCTCCGGCAGCACCTGCTGCGCCGGGGGGGCTCGCGCGTTCGCGAGGTGCTGGAGCCGGCGCCCGGCATCCGCACGCAGCTGGTGGCCACGAGCAGCGAGGAAAGGGGGCTGGGCGGCCAGCTGGCGGAGCTGGCGGACTTCGTGGCGGGCGAGCCGTTCGCCCTGCTGTTCGCGGACGAGCTGTGCGACCCCGCCGTCTCGCCGTGGGACGGCATGCGCGAGACGTTCGCCCGCCTGAACGGCGTGGTCGCGGCCGCATGGGGCGCCGATCCGCTCCCGGACGAGTGGCGCGTGGGCGGGTACCAGCCCCTGGACGACGCCCCGGACGCGGACCCATGGGGCGCTGCGCCCGTTCCCGGCCGCGCGCGGCTCATCGGCCGGTACCTGTGCCCGCCGCAGGTGGTGGGGCTGCTGGAGCGGATGGCCGCCCGGCGCGGGTTCCCCCTGGGCATCAACGACCTGCTGGCGGCGCTGGCGGAGATGGGCGCGCTCTCCGCCCGCCGGTACACCGGCCGCTGGTGGGACTGCGGAAGCCGCGCGGGCTACCTGTCCGCCGTGCTCACCCTGGCGCTGGAGCACGAGGCGCTGGGCCCGCGGCTGGCCCCGGCCCTCGGCGCCGTGGAGGCACGGCCGTGAGCGCCACGACCGCCTGGGCCTGGGCGGACGCGCCCGGCGTCGCCGGGGAGGACGGCGCGCAGATCCGCGTACTGCGCCCGGACGATCCCGCGCGCGCGCGCCGCTGGACGGAGGTCCTGCGCGGCTACGCGGCGGACGGCGCCCGTTCCCCCCTGCCGTCCGCCGGCGCGGACGACTGGGTCCTGGCGCTCGGTGCGGAGGCGTCCGCGGCCGCGGGGGAGCTGGCGCGGCGGCTGGGGCGCCAGGCGGGGTGCGTCCGCGAGGCGGCGGACTTCG
>DATING010001024.1:0-3667 GCA_035474555.1 Longimicrobium sp.
CGGGACGAAGTTCTCCCCCTCTCCCGTACGGGGATGGCACTTGAGGGTGCAGAGAGGTGGTGTACGGGAGAGGGGGCCGGGGGGTGAGGGTTCCCGCGCGCACCCGGCGGACCGGATGCCGTTGCGTGAGGGATGCGCGCCCGCAGGGCCGAGAACGCGACGGGGCGGGACACAGCAGTACCGTGTCCCGCCCCGTCGTGGGCTCGGCGCCGTTGGCAACGGTTGTATCGTTGCCTACGGCGCGCGCAGCCCGGCCCCCGCTTGCGGGGGACACGCCCAGAAACCGGAGTACCAAGTATCAAGTGCCCAGTGCCAAGTACCAAGTGCCGGGACTTCTGAACTTGGCACTCGGTACTTGGCACCAGGCACTTTTCTCATCCGCCCCGCGCGGCCGGCCGCTCCCAGTCCTGCAGGTGGCCCAGCAGGTAGTCGATGCCGAACACGTGGCGCGAGCGGTCGTCGTCCGCCCGAAAGACCACGGCGGACCAGCCCTTCATCCCCGTGGGCGTAAAGCGGCGCCCGTGCATGGTGAGCTTTTGCCCGCTGATGGCGCGGATGAGCACCCGCTCGTAGCGCGACCGGCTCAGCTCGCTCTCGGGGAACAGGTTGTCCCAGGTGCACAGCCGGCCCACGTCCTCGTACTCCGGCGGCCGGTCGTCCAGGTCCAGCAACGACGGCGCGCGCCCCCGCATGACCGAGCCGATGAGCCGGAACGTCCACGGGTCGCTCACGCGGCGGATGGGATGCCAGAAGTGCTTGACGATGAGCCCCGCGATGCTGCGCAGGCTCAGCTCCCGCCCGTCCGTGGTGGCCCACGTGGTGTCGTCGATGTCGGCCGCGAACGGGTCCGCGGGATAGCAGTCGTTGCGCGCCAGCCATCCCTTGCGCGACGTGTGCTTCATGGGCTTGTACCCCGCGATCACGGGGATGCCCATCTTTTCCAGCATGTCCAGCTCGAACGAGGGCCACGTCATCACCTCGCGCACGATCCCCACGATGAGCGTGCCCGTGGCGATCATCAGCGACGCGCTGGGCGTGAAGTCCGCCGTGATCTCGATGCGGTCGCCGCGCGGCCGCACGCCCACGCCCGTGGAGCGCTTGTTGGTCGCCAGCAGCATCACCGGCGCGGGGAGGATGTACGACAGCAGCAGGGCCAGCTTGCGCACCGTGCGGCTGCGTCCCTGCTCGTGCGCCGGCAGCTCGAACGAGACGTTGTAGTGCGTGCTGAAGCCCGTGAGCCGGATGTCGCGGCCCGTGCGGCTTTCCCAGTGGTCCAGCTCCTCGCGCAGGTACAGGATGCTTTCCCACAGCGAGCGCCCGGCGCGCGCGGCGGCGCCCCGGTCGATCTCGATGACGGGCGTGGCCACCTCGATGACGCCCGTGTCGAAGTACACCGCCCCGCCCGTGGGCAGGTGGTACGAGGTCCCCTGGCGGTGCATCATGTTTCCGCGCACGAACGCGCGCGGGCTGCCGAAAATGTCCTCGGGCCGCGTGGGCTCGCCGTCCACCATCACGGAGAACTCCGCCTCCATCCCCATGGCGGCCAGCTCCAGGCGCCCGCCCGCGCGGGTCCCGGTCCCGGAGCTCCCCTTTTTCGTCAAGTCCGCCATTCAGCCTTCATCGGTTTCGGTCTCGTCCTCGCCCCAGAGCGGCTCCGCCTCCGCCACGTCGTTCTCGTCGCCCCCGCCATGGGGGGCCACCACCGCGTAGCCCACGTCCAGGTGCAGGTGGTCGTCCGTCTCGCCGATGCCGTGCCCGTACGGCCGCACCCACACGGCGGGGCTCAGCCCCCGGGCAATCCGGCTCCAGCGGGTGATGGTGCGCTCGTCGTCCAGCCAGTCGTCGCCAATGCGGTAGATGTTGGCCGCCGTGCCCCACACGTGCGGCCCCGCGTGGGTCGTGAGCCGGTGCGAGGGGCTGCGGTAGCCCCCGTTGGCGGCAATGTGCACGTACGTCCCCGCGGCGCCGCGCAGCACCTCCAGCGCGGCGGCCAGCAGCCCCACGGCCAGGGGCAGGTAGCGCGGCCACTCCATGCGCTGCATCTGGTGCTCGCGCACGTCCACGTTCAGGAACTCCCACACCTTGAAGTGGGGGCTCAGGTCCGTTTCCAGCGCCGATTCCCAGCTGGGAACCTCCAGGAACCAGCGGGGGAGCCGGCGGCGGCGCCCGTCGCGCCCCTCCATCAGCTCGCCGGGGCGCAGGACGGCGCGGTGCGCGCGGTCCAGCTCCAGCCCGTCCACCACCCGCAGCGGATGCCTTCCCCGGTCAGCCATCGGCCTTGCCGGTCAGGTGCTGGTAGACGGCGCGCGAGATGCTGGCGATGGTGTCGTGGCGCCCCGCCGTCTTTTGCGCGTCCCATTCCGTGAGCACCACCAGCGCGTACGGCTTGCGCCGGGGCAGGTATACGATCCCCGCGTCGTGGGCCACCGTGCTGATCTCCCCCGTCTTGTTGGCGACCCGCGCGTCGTCCGGCAGCCCGGCCGGAATTCCGCTGCGGAACTCCTGCGCGTGCAGGATCTCCAGCATCTGTTTGGATGCCTCGCGGCTGAAGGCGCTGCCTTCCTCGATCTTGCGCAGCACCCGCAGCATGCCGTCGGCCGTGCACCGGTTGCTGATGCCGGCGTCGAACGCCCGCTCGTCTTCCACGCCCCGCCGCAGCTCCACGCCGTCGTCCAGGTTCAGCTCCTTGAGGGTGCGCTGGATCTGCTCGATCCCCACCACCTCCAGGAGCAGGTTGGTGGCCAGGTTGCTGCTGGTGGTGATCATGTGGTGCGCCAGCTCGTGCACCTTCATGGTCTTGCCGATGGCCTGCTGCACCTCGGCGTTGGCGTCGCGGGCCGAGCCCACGCGAAACGCGCTGCCGTCCGCCACGCTGATGAAGCGGTTGCGCACGTGCACCCGGGCGTTGAGCGCCAGGTCGCCCGTGTGGATGGCGCCAAAGACCCCGACCAGCGCGGGCACCTTGATGGTGCTGGCGGCGTGGAACCACTCGTCGCCGCGGTAGCTCCAGGCCGTCCGCGTCTCGTAGTCGTGGTACGCCACCGCCACGTTGCGGGCGCCGTTCTTCTCGGCGATGCCACGTACCTTGATGCGCAGGGGGTCCTCGATGTCCTCCTTCCGCTCCTTCTCTTTTCTGGATGCCATCTGGCCGTGCGGCGTGTGTCCGGCGGGCGCGCGGCCCGTCATCGTCGTCCCCGTCCCCGTGCGCGTCTCCCCGGGAGAGAGCGCGGTGCGTTGCAGGTTTGGCGCCAGCGGGGGAAGCAGCCGTGCTTCCTGGCGGAATGCGTTCGGACTGCCGCGGATTCGTTACGGGGGAGTGATGCGGAGGGGGATCGATCGAGGAGCGGAGAGGCCCGGTCATGGATCGTCCGGGTCGCCGGATTCACGTTGCGGGCGGAGCGCCCCCCTCCCCGGCCCTCCCCCGCAAACGGCGCGGGGGAGGGAGAAATTCACGTCGGGAGAGACGGGGTGGATCCGGTCGCCGGCTGCTCCGGCCGTCGAAGACGGCTGGGGCCCCGTGTACCCCGCGGCACTCCCCCGTGCCGGACCTGTCGGCGAAGGCCCAATGCAGTTCACTTTGTTGACTTCGCGCATTATCTTGCGGCCCCGAACCCTGAACCTGGGAGGTCGCATGGCGCGCACGAGTTCGCTCCGGCTCGGCAGTGGA
>DATING010001025.1:0-2035 GCA_035474555.1 Longimicrobium sp.
TGGCCCCTCCCCGCACGTGGCGGGAGGGGCTTTCTACCGGATGTGTTGCGAGAAAACCTCCCCCCGCGGAACGGGGAGGACAGACCGCCCCGGCGTCAGGCGGGGGCGCCTCCCCGCAGGCGCGCCCCGCCCTCATACCGCATCCGAGAAAACAACAGTCTCACGCGGAGACGCGGAGACGCAGAGAGAAGAGAAGAAAGAGGATCGGCGGCCTCCGCTCCTCTTTCTCCCGTTGTTTTTCTCTCCGCGCCTCTGCGTCTCTGCGTGAGGCTCATTCTTTTTGCGGATCTGGGATCAGGCCTCTTCCCCGATCTCCGCCAGCAGCGCCGCCACCTCCTCGTCGCTCAGCCCCTCCAGCTCCGCGAGCGCGTCGGCGATGGCGCCGCCGCCGCCGTCGGCGGCGACCGCGGCCTCGGCCGCCGCGGCGAGGCCGGCGACGGTCGGGGTCTGGAAGAGCACGCGCAGGGGAAGCTCCACCTCCAGCCGCTGGGCGATGCGCGCCAGCACCTGCGTCGCCCGGAGCGAGTGGCCGCCGAGCACGAAGAAATCGTCCTCCACGCCCACGTTCTCCACCCCCAGCACCTCCATCCAGATCTCCGCGATCACCCGTTCCGTGACCGTGCGCGGCTCCACCCGTTCGGCCGTGTAGGGCGCCTCCGGATCGGGGAGGGCGCGGCGGTCCACCTTGCCGTTGGGCGTCAGCGGGAGCGCGTCCAGCCACACGAAGGCGGAGGGGACCATGAAGTCCGGGAGCAGCGCGCGCAGGTGGTCGCGCATCTCCCCCGCCGCCAGACGCTCGCCGGCCGGATGCTCGCCGGCCGGCGTGAGCCACGCCACCAGCCCCTTCGCATCGCCCTCGCCGCGCGCCAGCACGATGGCCTCGCGGACGGAGGGGTGCCTGCCGAGCGCCGCCTCCACCTCGCCCAGCTCGATGCGGAAGCCGCGCACCTTCACCTGCTGGTCGGCGCGGCCGGCGGGCTCCACCTCGCCGTCGGGGGCGTAGCGGCCCAGGTCGCCGGTACGGTACATCGCGTCGCCCGCCTCGCCCGTCCACGGGTTGGGGACGAAGCGCGCGGCGGTCAGCTCCGCGTCTCCCCGATAGCCCAGCGCGACGTGCGGGCTGCGCAGCCACACCTCGCCCAGCTCGCCGATCCCCGCGAGCGCGCCGTTCGCGCTCCGCACCAGCAGCTGCACGCCGGGGATGCCGCGCCCCAGCGGGACGATCGGCTTCGCCGTAGCGGCGTCCGGATCGACGACGTGATAGGAGACGGCGCGCTGCGTCTCGGTGGATCCGTAGTAGTTGACGACGGTCACGTCCGGCGCGAGGCGGTGCAGGCGCGCGACGTCGCCGCGCACCAGCACGTCGCCCACGAAGAAGGCGCGCCGCAGCCGGGGCATCGATCCCCCCGCGTCGCCGCCGCCGGCCCGACCGGACGTGTCCGCCAGGAGCTGGCCCATGGCGGGGGTCAGGTGCGCGACGGTGACCTCCTCGTCCGCCATCCAGCGCCCCAGGTAGCCGGGCGTCCCCACCCCGGCCGGATCGGGGGCGATGACCGACGCGCCCAGCTGCAGCGGGGTAAAGACGTCGCGGTGCAGCGGGTCGTGCGCGAGGCCGGACAGGAGGCTGAACCGATCCTCCGCCGTCAGCGCGAACCGCTCCGCCAGCCACGGGGTGAAGTGCGTGAGCGATCCATGGCGCCCCATCACCGCCTTGGGCGCGCCGGTCGTCCCCGAGGTGAAGGAGAGGTAGGCGAGCGAATCCGCTCCGATCTCCACCTCCGGCGCCTCCGCGGGGAGCGATCCCAATCCATCGGCGTCGCCGATCGGCCCCTGCGACTTGCCGCCAAGATCAAAGCTAATCAAAACGCTCGCGAAAAGCGCCTCCTCCACCTCCGCCGGCACCGCGCCCGCGGCGGCGATGCGGAGGGAGCCGCGCGGCGCCGCGATCCGGACGTACTCCGCCAGCCGCGCCGGCGGATAGGCGGGATCGAGCGCGACGAACGCCGCGCCCGCGCGCAGCACGCCCAGCATCGCC
>DATING010001026.1:0-1581 GCA_035474555.1 Longimicrobium sp.
CCATCATCCCGTCGCCGCGCGTCCATCCGAACTCCTCGTCCACCTCGCCGTCGTCATCCAGGATGATGAGCCGGTCGCCGTCGATCCGGTACCGTCCGCGGTTCACCTCCTCCGCAGGTTCGCCCGCCATGGTCCCGGTCAGGCGCGCGGTCGCCTGTCCATCCTCCGTGAACTCGAACGACAACTGCGTGATGATTAGCCGCGGCTCCGTTGGCCACGGCTCGGGAAGCGGCTGCCCGTTCATCTGGACCGCGTTCCAGGTGCCGGGGGTCCAGGGCTCGCCTGCGGCCGCCGCGGCCTGGCGCGCCAGGCGGTATTCGTTCTCCTGCTCGTCGTAGAGCCGAAGCACGCCGTCGCTCAGCGTCCAGCGGTACGTGACGGGCTCGCCCACGCTCTCGGGGTCCGGCAGCAGGAGCAGCTGGTCTCCTTCCGTTCGGTACGTGCCGCTGGCCTCCACCTGGAACCGCTCGTCGGTTCCGTCCCGCCGCACCCGGAAACCCATCGTGTAGCGCGCGTCGGCGCCGAGCCGCAGGTTCATCCCGTGGATGATGATGTTGGTCTCGGCGGGTGAGGCGGACGGGAGCGGCTGGCCGTTGATCTGCGTCAGCCGAAAGCTGCCCTCCACCTGCGCGGCGGCAGGGACGGAAACACTCGCGGCGAGGACGAGAAGGAACGCGAAGAGCAGGCGCATCGTTCGGGGCTCCGGGCGGGGGAGGGGATCAGCGCGGATTCGGGCGACGGGTCAGCCGCCGGGGAGAAAGCGCGAGCGGGCGATGAGCAGCGCGGTTTCGGCGTCGCCCGGGGAGCCGCCGTCGCCGTCGCCCAGGGCGTGGGACGCGTCGGCCAGGCTGGCGCTGAGCTGGTTGAGGATGGGGTGCGGGATGCCACCCATGTCCAGCGCGCGCCACGCATCGTCCGCCAGCATCGCGCGGGCGTCGTTGATGCGCCCCTCGCGCAGGTCCACCAGCACCCGGTCGATCCACTCGATCACGTTGGCCCCGCCCTGCGATCCGGGAAACACTGCGCCCTCGGTCTCGTCGATCATCGTGGCCCTTCGGTGATGTGGATGGTTTCGACCGCGTGGAGAGCGTCGGCGGCGATCGGTCTGCGGTTCGTGCGCAGGAGACGGGCCGGGTTCTACGGCGCCCGCTGCGCGGAGCCCCTCACCCCCCGGCCCCCTCTCCCGCCAACTGCGCGGGAGAGGGGGAGGACTTCAGTTGCATGGGCGGGCATCCGGCACGGGCGAGAGCCCCCTCCCCCGCTTGGCGGGCAGGAGGGGGAGAACTGCGCTTCCGGCAACCGTCCGCCATCCTGCACGGACTGGGGTGTATACCCTCTCCCGCGCAGTTTGCGGGAGGGGGTGGACGAGCCTGAGCGAGGCCGGGGGAGGGCACCTCGCGGCGCCGACCCGGCTCCCCCGATCCGCCTCCGCATCCCTCCGCCCGCCCTACGCCAGCTTCCCCAGCTTCTCCACGGCGGCGAGCAGCGTCTCGTCCTTCTTGCAGAAGCAGAACCGCACCTGCTGCGCGCCGTCTTCGGGGCGGCTGTAAAAGCTGCTGCCGGGGACGCACGCCACGCCCA
>DATING010001027.1:0-5403 GCA_035474555.1 Longimicrobium sp.
TCCCGACGGCACCTGCCTGCCCAGCGGCACGGCGCGCTGGCTGGAGCCCCGCAACGTCCGCGAGCACCACCACGTGCGGTGGGACGGCGCGGGCGACTTCGCGCGGCTGGCCCGCGGGCTGGCGGGGCGCTCCGTGGGCATCGTGCTGGGTGGCGGCGGGGCGCGCGGGTTCGCGCACATCGGCGTGCTGCGCGCGCTGGTGGAGGCGGGCGTGCCCATCGACTTCATCGGCGGAACGAGCATGGGCGCGGGGGTCGCCGCCCAGTTCGCGTTCGGCGTGCCCGCGGACAAGCTGCTGGAGCTGAACCAGCGCATCTACCTGGAGTGGCAGCCGCAGAAGCAGCTCACCATCCCCATGGTGTCGCTGGTGGACAACCGGCTGGCGGGCGTGTGCGGGGAGCGGGTGTATGGCGCGGCCCACATCGAGGACCTGTGGACGCCGTACTTCTGCATCACCAGCAACCTGAGCACGGCGGAGATGGTCGTCCACCGGACGGGCCTCCTCCGGAAGTACGTGCTGGCCAGCGCGTCCATCCCCGTCTTTGCGCCCCCCGTGCTGGAGGGCAGCCATCTCCTCGTGGACGGCGCCCTGCTGAACAACCTGCCCGCGGACGTCATGCGGCAGCAGGGGTGCGGCGTGGTGATCGCCGTGGAGGTCTCGGTGGATGACGACGCGTCGTTCACGGTGGAGCGGGTGCCCACCAGCTGGGAGGTCATCCGCGGCCGCTTTCGCCGCGGGCCGGCGCTGGTGAAGTTCCCCGGCATCCTGGAGGTGGCCATGCGCTCCGCCCTGCTGCACAGCACCTGGCGCGAGCAGTCCGCCATGGCCCAGGCCGACTTTCTCCTGCGCCCGCCCATCGACGGCTTTGGCTTGATGGAGTTCGTCCGCATGGGCGACATCGCCGAGGTGGGCTACACCTACGCCACGCAGGCCCTGGCGGAGTGGAAGGAACGGCCGCGCTGACGGCCGCTCTCGAGCGCCGCGCCGTCCATCCACACGCCCATCCTCACGCGGTCCGTCCCGGCACGTCTCCGCGCCTGGTCTCCACACGTCCGAACCGAGGGATACGGAATGCACTCGTTCGACCGGCTGGTGCAGGTAGTCCGCAAGGCGTACGACAGCGCGGGCGGCAGTGGCGCGCCCTCGTTCACGCTGCAAGCGCCCGGCGGGGCGGCCACCGTGTTCGGGCGCGGCGAGCCGTCCGCCACGCTGGTGGTGAACGACCGGCGGGGTGCCGCCGCCTTGGCCACGATGGACGCGCTGGCCGTGTGCGAAGCGTACCTGGCCGGCGCGCTGGACGTGGTGGGCGAGATCAAGCCCCTGCTGGCGCTGCGGGGGATGTTCCGCGACCAGCACCCCCTGCTGCGGATGATGCGCTTCGTGCGGCCGCTGCTGCGCGGGCAGGTGGCCAGCGACCACGGGTGGATCGCCGAGCACTACGACCGCGAGCCCGAGTTCTACCTCGCGTTCCTGGATCCGCGCCACCGCGCCTACTCCCAGGCCGTCTTCGCGCACGACGGCGAGGCGCTGGAAGATGCCATGACGCGCAAGCTGGACTTCGCGCTGGATGCGATCGGCGCAAAGCCGGGCGACCGCGTGCTGGACGTGGGGGGCGGATGGGGCGCGTTCACGCAGCACGCCGGCCGCCGCGGCATCCGCGTCACGTCGCTGACGATCTCGAAGGAGTCCGAATCCTTCATCGGCGGATTGATTGCCGGCGAGGGGCTGCCGTGCGAGGTGCGGCGCGAGCACCTGTTCGAGCACCATCCCGCGGAGCGCTACGACGGGCTGGTGAACCTGGGGGTGACGGAGCACCTGCCGGACTATCCCGGCACCCTGAAGCAGTACGCGCGGCTGATGAAGCCCGGCGCCCGTGCCTGCCTGGATGCCAGCGCCGCGCGCGCCAAGCACGACATCAGCTCGTTCTTCGAGCGCTACGTATTCCGCGGCAACGGCTCGCCGCTGTGCCTGCACGAGTACCTGGCCGCCGTGGCCGCGAGCCCGTTCGAGGTGGAGGCCGTGCACAACGACCGCCACAACTACATGCTGACCACCCGGCACTGGGCGCTGAACCTGGAGCGCGCGCGGGACGAGATCGAGCGGCGCTGGGGCCAGGCGGCGTACCGCGTCTTTCAGCTATACCTGTGGGGCTGCGTGGATGGCTTCGAGCGGGACGAGATCCAGGCGTATCGCTGGGTGATGCGGCTGAAGGGCTGAAGGGCAGGGAATAGGGAATAGGGAATAGCCTGCAACGGAACAGCGGGGGACAGGGGATAGGGGATAGGGCTTCGAGCACATCGGCGGGCACCCGGCACGGGCGGAGGGCCCCCCTCCCCCCGCCCCCTCCCCCCGCCCCCTCCCCCCGCTGTCGCGGAGGGAAGGGGAGAACTGCGGTGGACGAAATCCGGCCCACGCGCGCATGAGCTCGTCGACGTCTATACCCTCTCCCACGCAGTTTGTGGGAGAGGGTGGACGAGCCTAAGCGAGGCCGGGTGAGGGCCCCCGTCCGGGCCGCGACGTCCCTCCGAATCCTCGCCGCCACGCCGTTCATCCTCCCCTGCTAGAAAGTTCGCATCGGAGTCTATCCGCCTCGATCGGACGTTCGTATATTGGCCTGACACCGCAGGAAAAACGCAGCCGTTCGTCCCCCTGAGGCCCCCTCGCCACGCGCGCGGCGGCTTCCCCCACACACGCAGCACCGGAGAGACGCAACCCATGCGACGTACCCTGTCCGCGGCGCTCCTGGCCGCGGCGGCCGCCGTCCTGCCCGCCGGGGCGCAGGAGCAGCCGCACGCGTTCCGGGGCGCCACCCTCATCCCCATCGCCGGCCCGCCGATCGCCAACGGCGTGCTGGTGGTGCAGGGCGGCCGCATCACCGCCGTGGGCGGGCCCGAGACGGCCATCCCCGCCGGCGCCGTGCTCCACGACGTGGCGGGCAAGACCATCATGCCCGGCCTGGTGGACACGCACTCCCACATCGGCGGGGGCGACGGCGGCGACCGCAGCAATCCGATGCACCCCTCCGTCCGCATCCTGGACGCCGTGGATGCCCGCGACGAGGGGATCCAGAAGGCCCAGTCCGGCGGCATCACCACCGTGAACGTGATGCCCGGCAGCGGCCTGCTGATGAGCGGCCAGACGGCGTACCTCAAGCTGCGCGACGGCAACGACATCTACGACCTGCTGCTGTGCCGCGACGTGCTGCGCGACATCTGCGGGGGGATGAAGATGGCCAACGGCACCAACCCCCGCGGCGAGCCGCCGTTCCCCGGCACCCGCGCGCGCGCCGCGTCCATCGTGCGCGAGCGCTTCGTGCGCGCGCAGGAGTACCGCGAGAAGATCCGCACGGCCGGCGCGGCGGACCGCGTGTCGCCCCGCGACCTGGAGCTGGAAGGGCTGGCGGAGGTGCTGGACGGGCGCCGCGTGGTGCACTTCCATACCCACCGCGCGGACGACATCCTCACGGCGCTGCGGCTGTCGCGCGAGTTCGGGTTCCGCATCGTGCTGCACCACGTGAGCGAGGCGTGGAAGGTGGCGGACGACATCGCCGCGGCGCGCGCGCCGGCGTCCATCATCATCCTGGACTCGCCGGGCGGAAAGCTGGAGTCGCTGGACTTCAGCAACGAGAACGGCCGCGCGCTGGAGCAGGCGGGTGTGCTCACGGCCTTCCACACGGACGACGGCATCACGGACAGCCGCTTCTTCCTGCGCTCCGCCGGCTTTGGCGTGCGCGCGGGGATGTCGCGCGAGCGGGCGCTGGAGGCCATGACGATCGCCGGCGCGCGGATGCTGGGGGTGGAGGCGCGCGTGGGCTCGCTGGAGAACGGCAAGGACGCGGACTTCATCGTCCTGTCCGGCGATCCCCTGAGCGTGTACACGCACGTGGAGCAGACCTGGGTGGAGGGCAGCAAGGTGTTCGACCGGGCGGACCCGGCGGACCGGATGTTCGCCGTGGGCGGGCCGGACGTGTTCGACGGCCTGACCACGCACACGCACGACGACGAGGAGGGCCACTGATGCGGCGGATCAACGGAATCGCGCTGGCCTCGGCGGCGCTCGCGCTGTCCGCGGGCGCGGCGGATGCGCAGGTGGCCGTGCGCGGCGAAACGGTTTACACCATGGCCGGCACCCCCATCCGCGACGGCGTCGTGCTGATCGGCGCGGACGGCAAGATCGAGCGGGTGGGGACGGCGGCGGAGGTGCAGGTGCCCGCCGGGTACCGCACGCTCACGGGGCGCGTGGTCACACCGGGGCTGGTGGACGCGCACAGCGTCGTCGGGCTCGCCGGTGCCATGAACCAGCCCCACGACCAGGACCAGCTGGACCGCAACGAGGCCATCGCGCCGGAGCTGCGGGCCATCGACGCCTACAACGCCCGCGAGCAGCTGGTGGCGTGGCTGCGCGGATACGGCGTAACCACGGTGCACACGGGCCACGGCCCCGGCGCCCTGGTCAGCGGGCAGACGATGATCGTCAAGACGCGCGGCGACGACGTGGGCGAGGCGCTGGTGGACACCACCACGATGCTCGCGTTCACGCTGGGGCCGTCCGTCACGACCAACTTTCGCAACGCGGGCACCCGCTCGCGCGGCGTGGCCCTGCTGCGCGCCGAGTTCCTCAAGGCGCGCGAGTACGACCGCCGGCGGGGCGGTACGGGCGGGTCACCGCGCGCGACGGGCGGCGCGGGCGGAAGCGGGGAGGGCGCGGGGATGGCGGACGGCGACCGCGCGAGCGCCGCGGCCAACCCGCGCACGGCGGACCGCGCGACCAACGAGCCGCGCGCGGCCGGCGGCGGCAACGCCAATCGCGGCGGTGGGGGCGGCGGCGGCGAGGGCGGGGGCGGGCGCGACCTGGGGCTGGAGATGCTGGCCCGCGTGCTGAACCGCCAGGTGCCGGCGCTCATCACGGCGCAGCGGGTGCCGGAGATCCTGGCGGCCCTGCGGCTGCAGCAGGAGTTCGGCTTTGACCTGGTGCTGGACGGCGCGGCGGAAAGCTACCTGGTGACGGACGAGATCCGCCGGGCCAACGTCCCCGTGATCCTGCATCCCACCATGGTGCGGCTGGGCGGGGAGACGGGCCACGCCACGCTGGAGACGGCCCGCCGCCTGCGCGACGCCGGCATCACCGTGGCCCTGCAGAGCGGCTTCGAGGGATACGTGCCCAAGACGCGCGTGGTCCTGTTCGAGGCGGCGATGGCGGCGGCCAACGGGCTCTCGATGGAGGACGCGCTGCGGACCATCACCATCGACGCGGCGCGGGTGATCGGCGTGGGCGACCGCGTGGGCTCGCTGGAGCGCGGCAAGGACGGCGACGTGGCGATCTTCGATGGCGACCCGTTCGAGTACACGTCGCACGTCTGCGCGACGATCATCGACGGGCGCGTCGTCAGCGAGGGCTGCCGG
>DATING010001028.1:0-1718 GCA_035474555.1 Longimicrobium sp.
GTCGATCGCCCGGTGCGCTCACCCCCGTCCGGGCATCATCCGCACCCGGTCCGCCCGTACGCCGCCGGGACCGTGATTGCCGCGGAATCCCTCATCTTTCCCATCATCCGCCACGGACCGCGATCCAACCGTGCGGGTCAATCACGTCCCGTACGCGACAGGAATGTCTCCCCGCTGGGGCGCGGGAGGCCCACGTCTCCGGAAAGCTGGGAAGGGCCGCCCATGATGTCGATCCGTCCCCTGATGTGATGCGTCCCGGCGACGGGTCCGCTCCCGGCCGCGCAGGCCGAATACGCGAATCGGCAGCCGCGGGGTGCGTCCCACGGCTGCCGATGTGTCGTGCGGGGTGGATGCGGGTCAGCGCGCCGGGGAGGAGCCGATTCCGCCACGGCGTCCATCCCCCCGTTGCCGTTACTCGCGCGCCGGAGTCACGCGCCGCGGGACAGGAGCCAGGTGTAGATGCGATCGTCGCCGTAGGCCAGGCGGGCGGTGCCCACGTGGTCATGGCCCTCGTCCACGTACACGCGGTCGCCCGGCTCGCCCGCCGGCGGCTCCAGCCGCAGGCGCTGGATGAAGGCGCGTTCCGCGCGGCGCGAGATCTCGCCGGAGGAGAGCCAGACGGGGAGTCCGGGATCCGCCGGCGGCACGCGCGTGGGATCCACCGGCCAGAGCGCGGCCCAGGGCCCCTCCCGCGCCAGGTCGAACACGCCGTTGCCGCCGAAGCTGAAGCCCGTGAGGAACGTGCGGTCCGCGTCCGCCCCGTGCTCCGCCTGCACCTGCCGCACGATCTCGCGGACGCCGGCGGCGTGCCGGTGCCACAGGTCGCCACGCGCCGGCATCTGCGCGGCCACCACCACGAACTCTGCCGTGGCCCGCGCCGACGCCGACGGCGCGAGGGGACCGTGGCGGGTGAGTCCCTGGTGGATGGGCAGCGGCGCGCCCTCGTCGTACCCGTGGAGAAAGCAGAGCAGCGGCAGGGGGCCCGCCGCTGGCGCGGGGCCCGCGGGGAGCGACAGCAGGTACGGCAGCGGCCCGGAGGTGACCAGGCGTGGCTCGGGCCGGCTCATCAGGTGGTTTTCTCCGCTCTCAAATCAACCGCGGTCGATGGATGCCGCGCTCAATGTCGCAGTCCGCGCAGGCGGACTTCGTGTGGTCGTTGCGGCGAATTCATTCGCTCTGCCGTTCGCCGCCGGCGCGTCGTCGCCGCAGGGGGTGATGTCCAGGGCGGATGCGCGCGTGTTGCCCAGCCGCCACCGCCAGCAGGTCGTGTTGCCGGGCTGCAGCCGCTCGGAGTACGACAGCGCCCCCGCGACTCCGCCCCCCGTGGTGACCGCGCGAAGCTCCAGGAACGTGCCCGTGACCGTCACAGGGCGGCACTGCTCCTGGCCCGGCAACACGGTGAACCGCACCAGCCCCACGCGCGCGACGATGTTCCCGTAGCCCGCCGTGGCGTTCACCACGCACAGCCGCAGGGCATCCGGGTCCGGCTCGCCGCCGCTGCGGAAGAACGGTCCGCAGGCGGTGAGCTGCAGGGGAAGGAGCGCGAGGAGGGCAAGCCGTTTCATCGGATGCTCCGGGTCAGGGGAGCCGGCGAAAGGTACACGGCACATGCCGGGAACCGCGCACCACGATCCGGCAGAGACCGTGCGCTCCGCCCCCCGCAGGCCGATGCTGCGCGGGATGAATAGCGCACCTCCAGCTCCCCGGCCCGTGCCGGA
>DATING010001029.1:0-3032 GCA_035474555.1 Longimicrobium sp.
CGAGGAAGCGGAACCGGGCCTCGTGCATCTGGGAAGGCGTGGCTTGTGCGAGGGGAATCCGGAAGATTTCGCACCGTCGCAGAATCGGCCGGTGTGGACCCGACACCCGAATGGCAGCGCTCCCCGCATGGCTCAACCCGATTTCGAAAACACCTACGCCCGGCTTCCGGACCGGTTCTTCGCCCGGGTCGCGCCCACGCCGGTGGCGGCACCCCGGCTGATCCGGGTGAACGCGCCGCTGGCGGCGGAGCTGGGCATTGACCCGCACTGGCTCGCCAGCGAGGAGGGCGTGGCCGTCCTGGCGGGGAACCGTGTCCCGGAGACCGCCACGCCGATCGCCACCGCGTACGCCGGGCACCAGTTCGGCGGCTTCGTTCCGCAGCTGGGCGACGGCCGTGCGATCCTGCTGGGCGAGGTCGTGGACCGGGGCGGGACGCGGCGCGACGTCCAGCTCAAGGGCGCAGGCCCCACCCCCTTCTCGCGCCGCGGTGACGGACGGGCGGCGCTGGGTCCGGTGCTCCGCGAGTACCTGGTCAGCGAGGCCATGCAGGCGCTGGGCATCCCCACCACCCGCGCACTGGCCGCGGTGACCACGGGGGAACGGGTGATCCGGGAGACGATGCTGCCCGGCGCGGTGCTCGCCCGCGTCGCATCCAGCCACATCCGGGTGGGCACCTTCCAGTTCTTCGCCAGCCGCGGCGACGTGGAGGGCATACGCACGCTGTCGGACCACGTCATCGCCCGGCACTACCCGGCCGCGGCCGGCGCCGAGCGCCCCTACCGCGCGCTGCTCGACGCCGTGATCCGCGCGCAGGCCGAGCTCATCGCCCGATGGCTGCTGGTCGGCTTCATCCATGGCGTGATGAACACGGACAACATGTCGGTCGCCGGCGAGACCATCGACTACGGACCGTGCGCCTTTCTGGACGAGTACGATCCCCCGGCGGTGTTCAGCGCCATCGACCGCTACGGACGCTACGCCTACGGCAACCAGCCGGCCATCGCCCAGTGGAACCTGACGCGGCTGGCGGAGTGCCTTCTCCCGCTCCTCGGGGACGACAAGGAGGCCGCCGCCGCGGATGCCGTGGAGGCACTGGAGGCATTCGTCCCGGCGTTCGAGCGGGCCTACCAGGGCGGCCTGCGGCGCAAGCTCGGCCTGTTCACCGAACGTCCAGGTGACGAGGCGCTCGCGGAGGAGCTGCTGGGAACCATGGCGGCGAACCGCGCCGACTTCACGCTCACCTTTCGCCGGCTGAGCGAGGCGGCGGGTGAGGAGGGCGACGCGGAGGTGCGAAGCCTCTTCGCCGACCCCGGCGCCTACGACGCGTGGGCGCCCCGGTGGCGGCAGCGGCTGCGGGACGAGCCCGGCGACGCCGCCGCGCACCGCGAGGCCATGCTCGCCGTGAACCCCGCCTTCATTCCGCGCAATCATCGCGTGGAAGCCGTGATCCGGGCGGCCGTCGACCGGGACGACTTCGCTCCGTTCGAGGAGCTGCTGGCGGTGCTGGCCAAGCCGTACGAGTCCCAGCCGGCCCATGCCCGGTACATGGAGCCGCCGGCGCCCGACGAGCGGGTGCTCCAGACCTTCTGCGGCACGTAGCCCGCCGGAGGACGGCCGTTCACGGGGGCGGTGGGGTTCTTGCCCTGTCCGGATCGCCCGGCGCGTACCCGACGCCCGGGCCGAACCCGGAGAGAAGATCATCCATGCGACCGCCGCGCTACCACTTTCCGGACGAAGTCCGCTCGGCCACACGGGAGATGGCCGCCCAAACGGTCCGTGCCGGGACGGTGGCACGCACGCCGGAGGAGCTCGATGCCTGGATTCTCCAGGCGCCGGCCTATCGTGAGCCCCTGGAGCGCGGCGGGTACACGACCGAGTTCACCGCGAGCGACCTGTTTCCCCTGTACGAGGTGATGGTGCAAAAGGCCGGTGGCCCGGCGCCCCGGGCCGCGGCCGCTGCCCCCTCGCACACCCGGTGGAGCGTGGAGAGGCTCGCCGCGGTGGCCCTGGTGATCGTGGTGCTCGTCATCGCGCTGGTGCTCGCGCTGGGCTGATTTCCCGGCCGGCGCCGGGCGACGAGGGCGGCCGCGTGGTCGCCGGCGGCCCGCCCGCGGCGTGGCCCAGACGCTGGAGAGCCGCACCGGAGCCTGCCTCGCACGGGTGCTGGGGTGAGGGAGGGGAGTTACGACGGTTACAATTCGAGGGCGGAATACGTCCTAGGGTTGAATCCCACTCTGCTGCGACTGTGTGCTCCAGTGCCTTTAAGATGAATATCGATATCGATGCAAGGCGTGACCCGCCAAATGCATTGGCTATGCAAGTCGGTGATCATATTATTAGGGATCGTGCAACAAATGATTCTACCCGCAGACGTATATGCCTGAGCAATTAAACCCAGAAGTTGCGTTCATCGAGCAACTCAGCTGGATTGAGAAAATCAGCTTCTTAGTCTGTAGGAGACACGGCCTCTGGGATGCCGATGCCGAAGACTTCGCGGGTTGGGTGAAGACGCGCATAATCGAGAATGATTATGCCGTTCTCCGTCAATTTCGTGGTGAATCACAGCTACGAACGTATCTAGCAGCGGTAATAACACATCTATTTTCTGCGTACATGCGCGAGCGCCGTGGCCGGTGGCGTCCGTCGGTAGCTGCGCAGCGTTACGGTTCCCCGGCAGTAGAGTTAGAAACATTGGTACGTAGGGATGGTTATTCACTCGCACAAGCAGGAGAAAGGCTGCGTACAGCAAATCGAACCCATTTGTCCGATTTAGAATTAGCTCGGTTGCTCGCCAACCTTCCCGAGAGGGCACCGCTCCGTCCGATCGAAGTGTACGCAGATGCTGTCTGGGATTCCACGCCCAGCAACAACAGGGCTGATGACCGAGTCACTGCCTCAGAGGCAGTAACGTGGCGCGCTGAGCTGTCCGCGGCGGTACAGCGGGCAATGGAGCATCTGCCAAAGGAGGAAAGAATCATTGTGCGGATGCACTATGGCTCTGGTCACACTATTGGTGATGTCGCTCGCGCAC
>DATING010001030.1:0-13937 GCA_035474555.1 Longimicrobium sp.
AGTCCGCGCAGGCGGACTTCGTGTAGTCGTTGCGGCGAATTCATTCGCTCTGTCTGGGACTTCGCCTCGTTGCTCCCTGCTCTGTCGCGAGTTCTGCCCGCGGCAGTCCATCCCTGACTTTCGTCTACAGCTCGTCGAACATGCGGTGCAGCAGGGGGATGGCGGCGTGGGGGGAGGCGGGGAGCGTCAGGCGCCATCCCCCGCGCGCGGCCAGCCGCCGGATGGGGTCGCCGATGGTCGCGGCAAAGCGGTGGAAGCCGGGCTCCAGCTGTGCCGTCAGCCCGGCCTCGATGGCGTGCGGCGGCAGCATCTCCACGGCCGGCATCACCCCGCGCGCCAGCAGGCAGATGCCCACGCGCTCCACCCCCCGCGGCGGCGCGGCGGCCCCGGCGGCGCGCAGGTCGATCGCGATCTTGGTCTTGCCGTTGGCGCGGAGAACCGGGACGGCATCCGCCAGCTCGGGGAACCAGCGCACGGCGTCGGGGAGCAGGTGCACGCGGCCCGGCATTCCCCACACGCGCGGCCCCGTGCCGCCCTCCAGCAACGCGCCGGATTGCAGGAACGCGCAGTCCTCCGTCAGCACGCGCAGGCCCGCGCGCAGGCCCGCGCGCAGGGCCGCGTAGACGAGCGTGCTCTTGCCCACGCCGCTGGGCCCGGCCAGCAGCAGCACGCGGCCGTCCCGCTCCAGTGCCGCGGCGTGCAGCGGCTGGCGGTCCAGCGCCGTCAGCATCCACAGCGTCAGCGCCTCCAGCACGCCCTCGCGAAAACGCGCGCGGTCTCGCACGAGCCCCGGCGCGACGCGGACGACCGCCCGTCGCCGTCGGAGATCCGCCACGCCGCGGCTCGCCCCAGCGCGCACCCGCATCCGGTCGCCCGCCCAGCGCTGGTGCAGGGGCGCGTGCCCGTCCGCCCCATCCGGGTGCAGGCGGATGCGCACGCGGACGGCATCGGCCGCGGCCCATGCATCATCCACCGCCGCGCCGCGCCAGGCGCCGAACGCATCGTCCACGGCCGCCATCACCTCCGGCGCGTCCGTCTCGAAGCGCACGGGGATGCCCATCACGGGCAGGGTGCGCGCGCGGACGCCGGGGGTGCGGCGGGACGGGGCGGGGACGGGGGGTGGATTCATCGGCTGGATGCCTCGTGGAGCTCGTCATAGATGCGCAGGATGCGCCCGGCCGCATGGTCGGCGTCGTGGTGGATGGCGTGCCGCTGCGCCGCGGCCGCCATCCGCAGCCGCCGGTCCTCGTCCCCCAGCACCTCCGCCACCGCGGCCGCCAGCGCGTCCGGGTCGGCGAAGGGGACGACGGCCGCCGCGTCCGGCGCCCACTCCGGCAGGTGCCCCACGGCGGTGCCGACGGTCGGTACGCCGGCGACGGCGGCCTCCAGCGCCACCATGGGATCGCCCTCGTGGCGCGAGGCGAGCAGCAGCAGGTCCGCGCGCTCCATCCACGGACGCAGGTCCGCCTGGGGAATGACGCCATGGAAGTGGACGATGCCGCCCAGCCCCAGCACGGTGGTCAGCCGGTGGATCTCGCCCCCGCGCAGGTCCTCGCCCAGCACGTCCAGCCGAAAGCGGACGCCCATCTCCCGCAGCCGCGCCGCCGCCCGGATGACCGTCGCGGGGTCCTTCACCACGTTCAGGCTGGCGACGAACAGCAGCCGGGCGGGCGCGTCCGGCGCGCGGCGGCGCGGGGGGAGCGGCGGCCACGCATCCAGCCCCACGCCGTAGGTCAGCCGTTCCGCGTCCATCCCGCGCGCCGCGGCCAGCGCCCGCATCCGCTCGCTGGGCACCGTCACGCGGTCCGCCGTCGCGGCGGCCAGCCGGAGCGTCGCTCGGCCCCTGCGCGTCAGGCAGAGCCCCCAGCCGACCTCCGGGACGGCCGCCACGCATCCGCCGGGCAGGTGCAGCACCACGGGGCGCCGCAGCAGCCGCCCCGCCGCGCCGGCCAGCGTGCCGCATCCCGCCCACACGCCGTGCATCACGTGGAAGGGGGCGCGGCGGTGCTCCGCCAGCAGCTGGCCGAACGCCGTCACGCGGACGGGGCGCCGCCCGGCGTTGTGCACCTGCGCGCCCCGCAGCGCCCACCGGCCGGGCCGCGGCTCCTGCGTGAGGGCAAAGACGTGCAGCTCGTGCACGCGCGCGATCCGCTCGATCACGGAAAGCAGGGACGGGATCACGCGCTCCACGCCGCCGCGGTCCACGCCGCCCGGCACCACCATGGCGACCTTCACCGCGCCACGCCCTCGTACGCGGCCCGCAGCTCGCGCCCGACCGCATCGAACGAGAGATGCTGGTCGAAGTGGGCGCGCACGGCCCGCCGCGCCACGTCCGCCGGGCGCTGCGCGTGCTCCACCAGCAGCTCCGCCAGCGCCGCCGCGTCCCCCGGCGCCACCAGCCCGCCGACGGCACCGCCGCGGAGGATGCGGCGGAGGGCGGGGATGTCAGCGGCGAGGACGGGGAGTCCGCACGCGAGGGCCTCCAGCACGGCGAACCCGGCGGCCTCGCGGCGGCTGGCGGAGAGGAAGACGTCCGCCGCGCGGCACAATTCCGGGATGCGCGCGTGCGGCACCCGGCCCAGCAGGTGGACGCGGTCCCGCAGCCGCGCGTCCGACGCGATCCGCGCGCGCACCTCCGCCTCCAGGGGCGCCTCGCCGTACGCCATCCACAGCCGCGCGTCCGGCATCCGCTCCGCCGCGCGCGCGAACGCATCCAGCGCCGTCAGCGGGTCCTTGTCCGCCATCAGCCGCCCGATCCACAGCACGCACGGCGCGCCGTCGATCCCCGCCGCCGCGCGCGCCGCCGCCCGGTCCCCCGGCTCCAGGCGCGTGGACGATTCCAGCACCTCGAACACGGGTGTCGCCGCGCGCAGCAGGCCGGCGTGGTGGAAGGGTGCCGCCTGCTCGCGGGCCGTGAACGTGACGCCCGCGATGCGCGACAATCCCCAGCGGCGCCCCGGCCGGGACCGGCGCGGGGGCGGCACGCTGCCGTGGTCCTGCACCAGGACGGGAACGCCGGTGGCGCACAGCAGGCGCGTCTGCATGGGAAAGTCCAGTCCCTGCAGGTGGATGACGTCCGGCCGCAGGGCCCGCACGGCGCGGAGCAGCCGCCGAGGCAGGGCGTCGGCGATCCGCCCGGGGACCATCGCCGGCTCCGCGACGAAGTGGATGGGGACGCCGTCGTGCTCCAGCGTCTCGTCCGCCCAGCCGGCCTGGACCACGGCGACGTCCACGCCGGCGGCCGCCGCGGCGCCGGCCACCTCCGGGAGCGTGGGCCAGGCGCGCAGCAGCGCGGCGCCCGTGCGGCGCCGCGGATCGCGGGTACAGCCAACCTGCACCACTCGCATGCGCTCTCCCGGTCGTCTATCTTGCGCCCGAACCACAGTTTCTCTCCCGCCGCCCGACCCATGCTCCCCTTCCACGCGCTCGACCTGCCGCCGGACGAGGCGCCGCGCCGCATTCGCGAGGCGCGGATGCGCGGGCAGCCGCGCTGGCTCTGGCCGGAGCTCCCCGTCCCCCTCTGGCGCGCGGCCACGGCGGAGGTCGTCCGCGCCGCGGGGGACGTGCTCGCCGGGCGCGCGGCCGTGCTGGACGCGGAGGGGCGCATCGGCGCGGCGTCGCTGGGGATCGCCGCCTTTCTCTCCGGCACCGGCCCGTTGCTGGGGCACTGGATGGAGCGCGGCGCCCTGGCGGCGGAGCCGGACGCGTCCGCCCTCTTCGCGCTGCACCTGGCCCACGGCCGCGCGCGGGCGGAGCGGATGGAGCGGGTGCTGGACGATGCGCTCGCCGCCCTGGCCGCGGCGGGGGTGGAGGCCGTCGTGGCCAAGGGGATGGCGACGGCGCGCACCCTCTTTCCCGAGCCCGGCGCCCGGCCCATGGGCGACATGGACCTCGTCGTTCCCCCGGCCGCAATCGATGCCGCGGAGCGCGCGCTGGCCGGTGCCGGCTTCGTGCGGGAGGCGGGGGACTACGAGCGCCGCCCCTACCACGCCGACTGGCGCCCGCCGGGGACCGGCGCCGCCGTCCATTCCCTCGCGCTCCTGCACCGTGACAACCCGCTCGCCCTGAACCTGCGCGACGGCTTCGACCGCCACACCGCGCTGGGCCGCGTGCGCCTCGGCTGGCCCGCGCCGGCGGACACCGTGCCCATGCCCGGCGTCCGCACCCCCGCGCGGGCGCTCACGGGCCCCTTCCAGGTGGCGCACCTGGCCGCGCACGCCTCCGAGCAGCGCGAGAACCTGCTCCCCATCCGCCTGGTGGAGCTGGTCCTCGCCTTTCGCGCGGGGGTGGACCCGGCGGCGCTGGATGCCTTCCTGCGCGCGCGGCGGATGCGGCACCGCGTGTATCCCGCGATCGCGCTGGCGGAGCGCCTGGCCCCCGGCACAGTGGACGCGCGGCTGATGCACGCCCTGGCCGATGCCGCCGGGCCGCGGCTGCGGGGGACGGTCGCCACGCTGGACCTGGCCTACTTGCAGCGGCTGGATCAGCCCGTGGCGGGCGGCCATGCGTTCGCCGCGCGCGGACCCGCGGACGACGTGCGCGCGGCCCTGCGCTGGCTCGTCCCCTTCACCTCGCCGGGGCGCCTGGGGCAGGTGTACCGGACGCGCTTCATCCGCCTCTTTCGCGCGGGCTGATCAGCGGTGTTCGTCGCGGGTCGCAACGCTCTGCAGCGAAACGCAACACCGTCCGCGCGCGGCGCCGGATCCGCATCCACCCGACCGCTTGACCGCAGCCGATTGCGGCAAAACGAGTTGTGCGGTGGCGCGGTGGATGGGGCGCTGCCTGGCGCTACGGTAGATGGGGCGAGCGGCGTGCCATCCTCCCCGGGAGCGGAGATTCAGCGCGCGCCCCCACCCGGGCCCCATGCGCCGGCAAACTGCGCCGGGAGAGGGGGAGAACTTCGTCTCGCGGAGCCGAGGTCCCGCGGGGCGCCCCCACCCGCTCGTTCCTCGCGACCTCCCCCAAAAAACCCTGGGGGAGGTGAGATGGTTCGTGCCAGGATGCGGGGTGCGTGCACCGGGCGGAGGGCCCCCTCCCCCGCTTCGCGGGCAGGAGGGGGAGAACTGCGTGTGACGCAGTCCTGCCCACGCGCGAATGAGCTCGTCGAAGTCTATACCCTCTCCCACGCAGTTTGTGGGAGAGGGTGGACGAGCCTAAGCGAGGCCGGGTGAGGGCCACCGCCCGCCGCGCGACGGCACTGCTCCAGTCCATCTCCCTCCCCCACGCAGTTTGTGGGGGAGGGTCGGGGAGGGGGGCGCTCGCCCGGCGACAGGTGTCCGCGTCGCGCTGCCGATCTCTCTCTCGTCGCCCGTTTCTCATCCACCCCCCGCCGGATAGATTCCGCGCGCCGATCGCCCGCAGCGCATCCGGGCGCATCCATCCTCCGCCAGCAGGCCGACGCCGATGTCCGAGAACCGCATCACCATCCGCCCCGCGACGCCCGCGGACGGCGACACGTTCCTCACGCTGGTGGACGCGCTGGCGGACTACGAGAAGCTCGACCGCCCCACCCCCGAGGCGCGCGGCCGGCTCATCGCCGACGCGTTTGGCGAGAGGCCGCGCATCAGCGTGTTCCTGGGCGAGCTGGATGGCCGCGCCGTGGGCTACGCCATCGTGCTGGAGACGTACTCGTCGTTCCTGGCGCTGCCCACGCTGTACCTGGAAGACCTGTTCGTGGTCCCCGAGGCGCGGCGGTTCGGGATGGGGCGCGCGTTCTTCCGCGAGCTCGCGGGCGAGGCGCTGCGGCGCGGGTGCGGGCGCATGGAGTGGGTGGTGCTGGACTGGAACCAGCTCGCCATCGACTTCTACGACAAGCTGGGCGCGCGCCGCATGACCGAGTGGTACACCTACCGCCTGAACGCCGAGCAGCTGCGCGACATCACCTCCCCGCCGTCCGCCTGATCCCCCGACGTACGCCCGGCGCTCCCCGCGCCGGGTGCGTCGCCTCACCTCATACCGTTCCCTTCACGCCCTGACGATCCCGAATCCGCCTTTCCTTCGCCGCCATGCGAATGGAGGAATGCGGAGACCTGATGCGCGCGTGCAAATCGACGTCTGATAATCACTTGCCTCGCGAATGCGTCTCCTTCATTCACTTTTCGGGCGCGTTCAACGTTTGCTCATGGATGGAATGTGTAACTATCGTTATTGAAATGAGTTGCACACGCCGAAGTCCGTCGGATCGTGGTCCACGTTTTGCGAACGGTTGCCGCCACGCCATGACTGGCAGACATCCGGGCCCGGAGTGCCGGCGGGACGCCGCCGGAGGGACATGAAGGCCGAGCCGCGGGGGCGGCACGGCACCCCACTAACCGACCGAACCTGGAGCACACCGATGAACGCGATGACCAAGGGCCTGCTGACGATCGCGCTGCTTGCCACGGCGGCCTGTGACGGCGCACCCACGGCATCCTCGGCGTTCGCTTCGCCGACCGACGGGCCGGCCTTCGCCGAGGTTTCCGCGGCGGCCGTGAGCTTCAGCTACACGCAGAGCGGCAGCACCGAATCGGCGCAGACGGCCTCGGGCGGCGCGGGCAGCATCAACTTCACGGGCAGCCTCACCACACCCACGCCCTGCTACGAGCTGACCGCCGCACAGAGCGGGCGCCGCAACGACGTGACGGTCACCGTGACGGCGGCGGACACGGGCGGGTTCTGCACGCAGGTCATCACCAACAACAACTACCAGGGCACCGTGTCGGGGCTCACGGCGGGCACGTACAACTTCACGGTGGTCGAAGTGGTCAACGGCACGCGCTCCACAGCGTACACCGGCCCGGTGGTGGTGAGCTAAGGCGGCGGATCCGGCTTCCGGAGGCCCGCGGCAGGGTCGCGGGCCCTCCTGTGCAGACCTGAGCAGACAACCGAACCTGGGGGGATACGATGATGGGGATGACGCGGAACCTGCTTGCCCTGGCCCTGGTGGCCGCCACCGCCGCCTGTGACGGCGCGCCCACGGCCTCGTCCAACTTTGCCGCTCCCACGGACGCACCCAGCTTTGCCGAGGTCTCGGCGGCGGCCGTGAGCTTCAGCTACACGCAGAGCGGCAGCACGGAGTCGCCGCAGACGGCCTCGGGCGGCGCCGGGAGCATCAACTTCACCGGCAGCCTGACCACGCCCACGCCGTGCTACGAGCTCACCGCCGCGCAGGGCGGGCGCCGCAACGACGTGACGGTCACCGTTACGGCGGCGGACACGGGCGGCTTCTGCACGCAGGTCATCACCAACAACAACTACCAGGGCTCCGTCACGGGCCTCGCGGCCGGCACGTACAACTTCACGGTCGTGGAGGTGGTCAACGGCACGCGGTCCACGGCCTACAGCGGCCCGGTGGTGGTGCAGTAGCGACGGCCCGGTATCGGATCGGCGAAGGCCCGCGAACCGCTCGCGGGCCTTCGTCGTTCGGGGGATGGATGATGGAAAACGAGCACGCGGCCACCTCTCGTCCGAGGTGGCCGCGTGTACTTCATGCTCCGGTGATCCAGCCGCGCCGCGGACGTGGAATCCGGGCGCGTGCGTCGCCGTGCGTCAGCCCGTCACGCACTGGACACTGGTGTCGCAGCCGCCCTGCGGGCTGGTGCGCGAGCAGGTGCTGATGTCCCCCGTGCAGATGCAGGGGTCGTAGATGGTTTTCGGCTGCGGCGCGATGGCGTCCTCGCCGATCCCCCCGTCCCACAGCCGCGGCTCGTTGCCCGTGATGAACGAGTCTACCGTCAGGTCCTCGATGCTGATGCGTGCCATGGTCGTTCTCCTTTTGTGCCGTTCCGTAGTTCCTCATCACTGAGGGCGTGTACGAGCAACATGCTCCGTCGCATCACGGTTCCGCAATGCGCCGGCGGGGACGCATGATCCCGGAGGCATATGTTTGGGGCCGCAGTGTGGGGTAGATTCACGCCCGGACTGCTTGCCGTGCCGGCCCGTCCGCATCCACCCGGACGATCTGTGTCGTGTACAAACGGGACCTGGACGGCGGATTCCGGCTTGTGGCGGCGCGGGTACACGCTATGTTCTCCGCGCCCAATTGCTTGCGCTGAACGAAACGAGATCGCCTTGCTCCGTCTCTCCGACCTGCTGGCCGCCATCCCCGCCCGTCCAGACGCGGCGGAGCTGGTTGCCGGCTTCGTGCCCCCGCCGCGGTTCGCGGCCAAGCGCTTCGACGACTACCGGCCGGATCCCAATCATCCCTCCCAGGCCGCCGCCGTGCGCCGCCTGCGCGAGATCGCGGACGAGCTGCAGGCGGGACAGGGCGGATGGGCGCGCTTCCGGGCGGCGCTCGGCGGCCCGGCGCGGGGGAGCGGCGTGTACCTGGACGGCGGCTTCGGCGTGGGCAAGACGCACCTGCTGGCCTCGCTGTGGCACGCATCGCCGGCGCCCAGCGCGTACCTGAGCTTTGACGAGCTGGTGTACGCCATCGGGCTGCTGGGGGTGGAACCTGCGCGGGCGGCGTTCCGCGGCATGCGGCTGGTGGCGGTGGACGAGTGGGAATTGGACGATCCCGGCAACCTCAAGCTGGCCCTCGCCTTTTTGCGCGGCGCGCTGGCGGACGGCATCCGGGTGGCCACCACGTCCAACACCGTCCCCGACGAGCTGGGCCGCGGCCGGTTCGACCAGAAGAACTTCGCGCTGGAGATCGAGGAATTGTCGTCGGCGTTCGAGGTGCTGCGGGTGGAGGGCGAGGACTACCGCCACCGCCGCTTCGAGGCGGATCCCGGCCGCGCGTACTTCCTGGATGCGGATGCGATGGACCGCGCCCGCCGCGCCGCCGGCCCGCGCGCGCTGGACGTGGGCTTCGACGAGCTGATGGCCGGCCTGGGCGACGTGCATCCCATCCGCTACCACGCCGTGGTCGAGGCGATCGGCGCGCTGCTGGTGGAGGACGTGCGGCCCATGCAGCAGCTGTACGACGGGCTGCGCTGGGTGCACTTCATCGACAAGCTGTACGACAACGCGGTGCCGTTCGCCGCCACGGGGCAGGGCGGGCTGGGCGAGCTGTTTCCGGCGGAGTGGCTGTCGGGATCGTACGGAAAGAAGTTCTCGCGCTGCCTGTCGCGCATGGAGGAGATGCTGGGCGAGCGGCGGGCGGAGGGGGAGGGAGAGGGGGAGCGGACGGAAGGGGCTGATCAGGGGAGGCCTCACCCGGGGGGCCCTCACCCGGGTTCGTAAACCTCACCCACCCTCTCCCACAAACTGCGTGGGAGAGGGTGTACACCCCAGTGCCGTCGCGTTGGCGGTGATTTCGCGGGGCGGCGGGTGCCGTCGCGGTGCGACGGGAGCCCTCTCCCCCGACCGCTTTTTTGCTCGTTCCTCGCAACAGCGGTCGACCCCTCCCCCAACTTCGGGGGAGGGGTGGGCACGGGCGGAGTTTGTCGCGCGAGGCGAAGCACGTGTGGCGCGGGGTTCTCCCCCTCTCCCGCGCGGGGCCGGCGGTCCGCGCGCCGTTGCCGTTCTCCCTCCCCCGCGCCGTTTGCGGGGGAGGGCCGGGGAGGGGGGGCGGGCTGCTGCCGGCGCGAGCCGTATCCGCGGGACCGGCTTCCCGTTCTTTCGTCCCTGCCGCGCACGAAAAAGCCGGCTCCTCTCGCGAGAAGCCGGCTTCGTCATCCGTCATCCATCCCGTCCGCGCCCTCAGTGCTTCTGCGTGGGGTGCGCGTCGGGGGTGGCGTCGCGGAGGACCATGTCCGGGTACCCGTTGTCCGGGTTGCCGCCCTTCTTGAGGATGCGGTCCACCGTGCCCGGACCCCGGTTGTACGCCAGCAACGCCAGCTCCTTGTCGCCGTCGTACTTCTTCATCAGGTCGTCCAGGTACTTGAACCCGATGCGCAGGTTGGTGCGCTGGTCGCGCAGGTCGCGCGGCGTCACGTCGGGGTCAATCCAGCGCGCCGTGGCCGGCATGAGCTGCGTGAGGCCCATGGCGCCCACGTGGCTGGTGGCGGCGTTCTTGAACGCGCTCTCCGTGCGCACCAGCCCGAACGCCAGGTCCGGGTCGATGTTCTCGGCCAGCGCGATGTCGTAGATGTCCTCCGCCAGGTCGCGGGGAATCGTGTACGACGAGTAGCGCTCCACGTTGCGCTGGATGACGGTGTCGCGCTCGCTAGCCTTGCTGTCGGCCACCTCCACGCGCGCCTCGCGCCACGCCTGGCCTACGGCACGGTCCGTGAGCTTCATGTCCGGCAGGCGCGCCACCTCGGGCATCAGGGCCTGCCGCTCGTGCGACGGGTCCGTGCGCATCTGGTTGTTGCGCGCGATGGCCAGGGGCGTCGCCGCGCCCACCACCGTCAGGCCGATGACACCGTGGCGCACCGGGTTGCGGCGCAGGCGGTCCATGGCGCTGTTGCCGCGGCGGCGCTGCAGCTGAACGCCCCGGTCCGACGACGAGCGGCGCTCCTCCAGCCCGCCCCGGTCGCCGGCGCCGTCAAACGCGCGGCGGTAGCGCGCGGGCGGCTCCACGGCGGCGGCGTCCACGGCCGGAAAACGCCGCTTGGCACGTCCCACCGGGTGCACCGGCGCCGAGTGGTCGCGTTCCCAGGGGGGCGGGGGGCGTTTGCGCGAGGTGGTCTGCATGGGGGCTCTCCTCCTGATCGGTTTCCCGCGCCGGGCGGCTCCATCAAGGGCCCGGACAGGCTGGATAGGGGGTGCAGGGACCGTGCCACGGTCGCCGGATGTTTCCGTCCGGCAAGCAGTTGCGCAACGCATGGAACCTTGTGCATCTTTGCGGATAGCAGTATCCGCGGTCCTTTCCCGTCCACACGCCGCCCGGCGCCGCATTCGCAACGCGAGATTGGCCTCATGAGATCTCCCGGACGCTTTCTCCTGTTCGTTCTGCTCGTGGTGGTGGGCGTCAAGCTCAGCGAGCAGCTGTATGCGCTGGTCGCCTTTCGCGACGAGCGGGCGCAGGCGCGCGACCTTCGGGAGCGGCTGCTGGAAACGGGGACGGAGCTGGTGGCCGTCCGCGGCGAGTTCGACACCTTCAAGCAGCGGCTGGAGGCGGAGGATGCGGAGCTGCAGCGCGAGCTGTCGGGCCTGCGCCGCTTTACCCGGATGGGCCCGCTGACGTCGCAGGTGTACGACCGCTACGAGCGCGAGCGGCTGCGCTACAACCTGCACGTGGAAGAGCGCAACAACATCGCGCGCGAGTGGGAGGCCAGCGCCCGCAAGCACGAGGCGTCGGCGCAGCGCTACAACCTGCTCGCGGACAGCCTCCAGTCGCTGGCGGTGCAGATGGGCGAGCCCTACTACCAGGTGCCCACCGCCCTGGAAGCCGCCGCCGAGCGCCGCAGCCGCGAGGGGCAGACGCCGTAAGGCAGGTGGGGCTGGGATGGATTCGGGCGACGGATGGAGGGTGGATGATGATGGGGGTGATGCCCGTCTTTCGACGGGAGCCCTCTCCCCCGGCTGCCTTTTCGCTCGTTCCTCGCGACGGCGGCCGACCCCTCCCCCAACTTCGGGGGAGGGGTTGGTGGAAAAGGGCAGCCCGGTCGCGGTGACGGGCTCGTGCCGGCGGAATTCTCCCCCTCTCCCGTACGGGGCAGGCACCTGAGGGTGCTGACAGGTGGTGTACGGGAGAGGGGGCCGGGGGGTGAGGGCCCTCGGCGGGACTCGACCACCGGGCCCGCCGTTGCCGGGGCAGGAGGCCGAGATTGGGATCGGGACTGAAACGCCCGTAACCTGTCCCCTGTAACCTGTCCCCTGTACCCCGCCGTTCTTGACATCCCCCCCGCGGGCAACGAACCTTCACGCTCCTGGGTCCCTGGAAATCCGACTCGCCCCACCGCACGAATGCCCATCGCACCCGCTGCAACCGACCTGAGCCGCCGCGAGCGGCAGATCATGGACGTGGTCTACCGCCTCGGCAAGGCGAGCGTGACCGACGTCTTGGAGCGCATTCCCGAGCCGCCCAGCTACTCCGCCGTGCGCGCGCTGATGCGCATTCTGGAGGAGAAGGGGCACCTGCGCCACGAGCAGGACGGGCCCCGCTACCTGTATCTGCCCACCGTGCCCCGCGAATCGGCGCGCCGTAACGCGCTGTCGCACATGGTGAGAACCTTCTTCGGGGGGAGCACCGAGGCCGCCGTGGCCGCGCTGCTGGACCCCGGCAACCGCCTGTCCGAGTCCGAGCTGGACCGCATTTCCGACCTCATCGACCAGGCCCGTACCCAGGGACGGTAAGCGTGGACGTCTCCCTCCCCGCGCACGCCGCGGCGCCCTGGCTGGCGCCCGCCCTGTGGCTGGTGGCCCGCGGCTCCGTGCTGCTGGTGCTGGCCGCCCTGGCGGCGCTGGCCCTGCGGCGCGCATCCGCCGCCACGCGCCACATGGCGTGGGCGCTTGCGCTTTCCGGCATGCTGGCGCTCCCCGCGCTCACCCTGGCGGCGCCGCGGTGGGAGCTGCCGTGGCTGCGCGTGGTTCCGCTGGACGCGCCGGCGCTGCTCGCCGCGACGGGGCTGCCGGCGGACGGGGACGGAAAGATGCCGTGGGGGACCCTCGTCCTCTCTGCCTGGGCCGTGGGGGCGGCGCTCACGCTGGGCCGTTACGCCGTGGCCGTGGTGACTGTGCGGGTGATCGCCCGCCGGGCGCACGCGGTGACGGACGGGCCGTGGATGGCGCGGCTGCGCGACGCCGGCGAGGAGCTGGGGATGCGCGAGCCCGTGCGCTTGCTGCGGGCGGAGGGTGCGGCCATGCCCATGACGTGGGGGATCCTGCGCCCGGTGGTCCTGGTGCCCGCGGATGCGGACGGGTGGACGGCGGAGCGCGCCCGCGTGGTGCTGCTGCACGAGCTGGCGCACGTGGCCCGGCGCGACTGCCTGTGGCAGACGGTGGCCCGGCTCGCGTGCGCGGCGTACTGGTTTCACCCCGGCGTGTGGTGGGCCGCGCGGCGGATGCACGTGGAGCGCGAGCAGGCCTGCGACGACCAGGTGCTGGCCGCCGGCACGCGCGCCTCGGACTACGCGGGGCACCTGCTGGAGGTGGCGCGCGCCTTTCGCGCCCGGCCGGTGACGGCCGCGGCCGCTGTGGCCATGGCGCGCCGGTCGCAGCTGGAGGGGCGCGTGGTGGCCGTGCTGGACGCGGCCCGCGCCCGTGGGCGGGTGCCGGGGCGCGTGGCCGTGCTGGCGTGCGGCGTGGCGGCCGTGGCGCTCTTTCCCCTCGCGGCGGCCTCGCCCGACGGCTTCGAGCCCCCGCCGCCCCCGCCTTCCGCCCGGGTGGCCGTGGCGGACGTGCCCGCGCCGCCGCGCGAGCGCGCCGTCCAGGCGGCGCCCCCGGCGCAGGCGCGCGCCGCGCGCGTGCCGCTGGCGTCCGCGGGCGCGCTGGGGGTGGACGCGCGGGTCCCCGAGGCGCCCGTGCTGTACGACCCGGACCAGCCGTATCCCGAGCCGTTCCCCGAGTTGGGGATGGGTGACCAGGCGACCATGGCGGCCCTGCTGCGCGCCACCAACGACGCGGACCCCGAGGTGCGCCGCAGCGCCGTGTGGGCGCTGGGGCGGATGGACGGCGGCGCGGTGGTGGGCTCGCTGGTGCGCTCCATGGCGGATAGCGACGCGCGGGTGCGCAGTGCGGCCGCCCTTGCCTTGGGTGAGCACGCGGAGCGGCAGGAGACCACGCGCGTGGCCACGCGGCCCGCCGGCGCCGACTCCCTGCGTGCGCCCGCGGGCTCCGCGCCCTCCGCCGGCCCGCCCCCACGTGCGGCCCGTACGGACATCGGCGGCGGCCCGCGCGACCCGGGGCTCAGCATCCTGGGCGGATTGATGGAGCCGGACAGCAGCGCCTACTCCGGCGCGAACGACCGCCACTGAACGCGCGTCGTCCCCAGACCCGCCAAACGCCGCCCCGGTGCTCCGGGGCGGCGTTTTCGTGTCTCGGGGGATCGACTGCATCGCCGCATCTCATCCCGAAACCTGGGCGGGTCGTGCGGGGAGAGTCTTATACCCGATTCTCTGATTGATTGTGCA
>DATING010001031.1:0-22653 GCA_035474555.1 Longimicrobium sp.
TCGGAGCAGGGTAAGGGTACGACGCAGCTGAGCGTTGAATCCCTTTCTGGTCTGCGCGCCGAATCTCCTCAAGATGAAGGCACGGGCCTCGCGCAAATCCTCGGCAGCGGCCTCCGAGAATCGCGACCTCAATCGTCGAAATCCGGGTCCGCGAGAACTTCATCCGCATCGAGAAGCCGCATCTTCCCCGCGCGCACCAGCTCCATCCGCCGGTCCGCTTCCTCGATCCACGCTTCACGGATCGCGGGGGGACGGCTGCGATGCGTACTGAGGTGGGCGATTACCTCCTCCCGATCCTCCTCCGGCAGCTCCAGCGCGGCGCTCACGATCTGTTCTACGGACATGGGCTTCCTCTCCTCGGTCATCGTGATTTCCTCCTCAAGGATAACGGAAGCAGGGGTGTACAGTCCATACACTTTTAGGCGCGCACTGAACGTGCCAGCGGCGGAACGGCGGGGCCACGGAAATGCTGGGGATTCAGTGCCCGCGGCCGCCGATCCACATCCCGATCACGACGGCCGCGAGCGCCACGACGAAGCTGCCGCCGGCGTAAGCCACGGCCGTGCCGTACGCGCGGGCCTGGAGCAGGGCCACCGTCTCGTATCCAAAGGTGCTGAATGTCGTCAGCCCGCCGCAGAAGCCCACGGCCAGCAGCGGGCGCAGGTGGCGCGGGTCGTCCGCGGGGATCAGGGCCAGCACCGCGCCCAGCACCAGCGAGCCCGCCACGTTCACGGCAAAGGTGTGCCACGGAAAGGCGCCGGGCCGCACCGGGCCCAGCGCCTGTCCCACGGCGTACCGCAGCAGGGCGCCCGCCGCGCCGCCCAGCGCCACGTACACCCAGGCGACGTACGCCCAGGCCACGTCAGGGAAGCGGCGCGCGGTTGTTGGAGCGGTCCGTGTCGATCAGCACCCACGCGGGGTCCAGCACGACCTCCGCCGGGCGCGCGCTCGTCACGATCTCCACCGTCTGCCGGCGCGCGCGCGAGTCCAGCGTGCGCGTCACGCTCCCCACGCGCAGGTTCACGGGCATCCACGCCTGCCCCATCCGCACCACCTCCACCCGCGTGCGCCAGCGCCCGCCCGCCTGCCGCGTGGTCGCTGAGGTGATGCCGTAGTCCAGCTTGTCCGTCCGCTGGAGCCACTGGCCAAAGAACCAGTCCAGGTCCTGCCGGCTCACATCCTCGGCCACGCGCTGAAAGTCCGCGCCGGTCACGTGCTGCAGCCGGTGGCGCGTGTAGAACGTCCGCAGCACCTCGCGGAACGTGGCCTCGCCCAGGTACTCGCGCAGCATCCGGAAGACGGCGGAGCCCTTGGCGTACGTCATTGCGCTGTAGATGCGCGGCGACGAGAACTCCGCGCCCGGCGTGCCCACGGCTTCCGTAGAATCCGTGCGCTCCAGCCGCTCCAGCCCCTGCATGGCCCGCGGCCAGACGGTCGTGTCGCCCTTCATCTCCCAGTACCAGTTGGTCATGAACGAGGCGAACCCCTCGTCCATCCACCCCTCGCGCCACTCGTTGTTGGCCAGGATGCCGTGCACGTACTGGTGCGCCCCCTCGTGGACGATGAGCCCCTCCGACGCCGACCCGTTCATGATCAGCATGGGGAACTCCGTGCCGCCCCCCTCCAGCCGGTGCACGTTGGTCAGCTGCGGCCAGGGATACGGGCCGAACATCCCCTCCAGCCAGGTGAGCGCGTCCCAGGTGCGGCGGGCGGCCGCGCGCTCGTCCCACGCCGTGTCGCCGGGCAGGTAGAGCACGTGGATGCCGGGCGCCGAGCGCATCCCCGTGTCCTCGTCGATGATGGTGCGGACGACGAAGTCGTGGATGTACGCCGGGTCCGCGCTCCAGGCAAAGTGGTGCACGCTGTCCGCGTAGAACCGCACCCGCTTGCGCCCGTTCTCCGCCGCGCCGGCCAGCAGCCCCAGCTCCGCCGCCGCGGGCGGAGGCGGATACCCCGTCACCAGCACGCGCTCCTGGTACCCGGGGTCCCCCTCCACCGCCACGCCCGTGGCGCCGATCACCTGGTCCGCGGCCACGTCCAGCGTCACGTCGTAGCGCGCGAACTCGCCGTAGAACTCGCCCTGGGGGAGCAGCGGGTGATGCGCCCACCCCGTGCGGTCGTACACGGCGATGCGCGGATACCACTGCGCGAAGTCGTAGTGCCTTCCCCTCCGTCCCTGCCGGCGGGGAAGGGTGGAAAGGCGCGCGTCCCAGTCCATCGCCACCGCCACGCTGGCGCCGGGGGCGAGCGGCCGCGCCAGGGGCAGGGCCGCCACGGTGGAATCCGGCGCGCCGGGATACACGGGGCGCACGGCCGCGCCGTCCACCGTCACGGAGGCGAAGCGCTCGAACGCGTGGTCCGCCGGCCCCAGGTCCGTGAAGCGCCGCTCGCCGAACTGCAGCTCGCGCCGCGCCCACGCGCTGTTGGGGCGAAAGGCGTTGAGGTGCTGGTGGATGAACAGCGTGTCCAGCGCGCGGGGCGAGCGGTTGGTGTAGGTCATCCGCGCGCGCCCGCGCAGCACGCCCGTCTGCTCGTCCAGGCGCGCCTCGATGCGATAGTCCACGCCCTGCTGAAAGTAGGGGGCGTCCTGCGCGGCCAGCGCGGGCGCCGCGCCCAGCAGCGCGGCGGCGAAAGCGGTTCGGAGCATCCGCACGGGTTTCCTCGTCTCGGTGGATAAGGGGTCGCGGGCCAACATGCAGATGCCGTGCGCCGGCGGCAACCACGCGCCGTCCCCGGCGCCTGCGGAACCCCTTCCCATGGCGGAACCTTTCCCGCCCACTCTTTTCGTCCAAATGTTCCCTTGCGCCCAGATTCAATTCGGATTTTATTCGGTGCCTGTCCAGTGCCGCCGACGAACGGGAGGTCGCGATGGGGACGCACCGTGTGGGGGACGACGAATCCAGGGACGGGGTGAAGCCCGTACTCCAGCAGCCTGCGGGGAGCCGGGAGAAACAGCCGTTTTCATTTTGTTCAGTATTGACTGAACGTTCCGAACGGTTTATCCTTCCCCTCCCGGCGCGGGCACGCGCCGCCGGGACACAGAACCCACACCACGTTCGGGGAAGCAGGCTTCAATGGACCAGGCGGTACAGCAGTTCGTGGAGCGGATGGCGCTGATCTGCGAGAAGGAGGGGATGCCCCGCATTGCCGGGCGCATCTTCGGCTACCTGCTGGCCACGGACGAGACGTTCTCGCTGGAGGAGCTCGCCGAGCGGCTGCAGGCCAGCAAGGCCTCCGCCAGCACCAACGCGCGCATGCTGGAGCAGTTCGGGATGATCCAGCGGGTGAGCGTGCTGGGCGACCGGCGCGACTTCTACCGCGTGCAGGACGATCCGTGGGAGCAGATGCTGCGCGTGGCCCAGGGCCGCTGGCGCGACATGGTGCACGTGTTCGCCGAGGCGTCGCAGCGGCTGCCGGAGCCCGCCGGGCGCGAGCGGGCGGCGCAGGCCGAGGTGTTCCACTCGCTGCTCATCCGCGAGTGCGACGCGCTCTTCGAGCGCTGGCATGCGCTGCGGGCCGAGGAGCGCGCAGCCGCGGCGAGCGAGACGGCCACGGATTCGTAACGATCTCCGCCAATTGTAAGCAACCACTTGCATACACGGATGGCGCAGGCGATCTTGGAAGGCATGGACGTACGAGAGCGACTTCTCCAGGCCGCCGTGCGGGTGTTCGAAGAGTCGGGGTCCCGCGGGGCCACGACCCGGCGGATCGCCGCCGAGGCCGGAGTGAACGAGATCACCCTGTTCCGCCACTTCGGCAGCAAGTCCGCCCTGCTGGGCGAGGCGCTGGCCGAGGCGGGGAGCACCGAGGTGGAGACGGGGCTTCCCGAGGAGCCGCGCGACCCGCCGGCGGAGCTGCTGGCGTGGAGCCGTGCCGGCTACGGCCACCTGCGGCGCTACGCGGCCATGATCCGCACCACCCTGGGCGAGCTGGCCGAGGCGCCGGACGCGGCGCGCTGCGTGGCCGGCCCCCCGGTCAAGGTGCACGCCGAGCTGCTGGCCTACCTGCACCGCCTGCGCGACCGCGGGATGGCGGACGGGGAGTGGGACCCCGACGCCGCGGCCAACATGCTCATGGGCACCCTGTTCGCCGACGCCATCGCGCGGGACGCCGTCCCGGAGCGGTACGCGTATCCCGAGAGCGAGGCGCCCGAGCGGTACATCACGCTGTTCCTGCGGGCCATCGGCGTACGGCCGGCCCCGGGGGAACCTTTCGATGCAGTCTGACCCGACATCCCGGATGATGGGGATCCAGAGCGATATGCCAACCCGACCCCGCACCGCCCGCCTGGTGCGCGCCGCCCTGTTCGTGGCGGTGCTGCTGGCGGCGGCCCCCGCGGCCGCGCAGCCCAACCTGGCGGGGCGCAGCACCCTCACGCTGGAAGAGGCGCTGCGGCTGGCCGAGGACGCCAGCGAGCCCGTGCAGATTGCCCGCGCCGGCCTGACCCGCAGCCGGGGCCAGCTGGCCCAGGCGCGCAGCCAGCGCCTGCCGCAGATCAACGGCACCCTTTCCTACTCCCGCGCCCTGGCCTCGCAGTTCGAGAGCATCGGCGGCGCGCCGGAGCCCGACACCACCGGCCCGCCGCCCCCGCAGAACTGCGGGACGTACGTGCCCAATCCGCTCCTCCCCCTGGAAACGCGGGTGGATTCGCTGGAGCACGCGCTCAACTGCACGGTGAACGGCGGCGGCAACCCGTTCGCGGGCTTCGGCGACCTGGGGTTCGGCAGCGAGAACACCTGGCAGTACGGGTTCAGCCTGTCGCAGTCCCTGTTCAGCCCCCGCATCGGCGCGCAGAACCGCATTGCCGAGGCGGGGCGCACGCGGGCCGAGATCGAGCTCAACAGCCAGCGGGCGCAGCTGGCCCTGGACGTGACCCAGGCCTACTACGACGCGGCCCTGGCCGACCGGCTGGTGACCATCGCCGAGGCCACGCTGGCCCAGGCCGACACGACGCTCGCGCAGACGCGGCTGGCGCTGCAGGTGGGCAACCAGCCGGAGTTCGACGTGCTGCGGGCCCAGGTGCAGCGCGACAACCAGGTGCCCGTCGCCATCCAGCGCCGCGCGGACCGCGAACTCGCGTACACGCGGCTGCGGCTGCTGCTGGACATGCCCGCGGACGCGCCGCTCGCCCTCACCACGCCCCTGGACGGCACGGAGACCGTGCCCGTGGCGCGCTTCGCGGCCGACGCGGGGCTGCTGGGCGACACCAGCGTGGTGAACCGCGCCGTCGTGCAGCAGGCCGAGACGCTGGTGACGGTGCAGGAGAGCAGCCTTCGCATTGCCCGGGCGCAGCGGCTTCCCAACGTCAGCCTGACGTCGCAGTACGGGCGGGTGGCGTACCCCGGCAGCCTGCTGCCGGACCTGGACTCGTTTCGCACCAACTGGACGGTGGGGGCGCAGCTGTCCGTCCCCATCTTCACGGGCGGCCGCATCCGCGGCGACGAGCTGGTGGCCGAGGCGGACCTGCTGGAGGCGCAGGCGCGCCTGCGGCAAACGCAGGACGCGGCGCGGCTGGACACCCGCACGGCGCTGGAGCGGCTGGAGGCCGCCCGGGCGCAGTACGAGGCCAGCACGGGCACCGTGGAGCAGGCGGCGCGGGCGTACAGCATTGCCCAGGTGCGCTACCGCGAGGGGCTGAGCGCGCAGCTGGAGCTCGCCGACTCGCGCATCCTCCTGCAGCAGGCGCAGGCCAACCGCGCCGTGGCCGCGCGGGACCTGCAGATCGCGCAGGCCCGGCTGGCGCTCATCGCCTACCTCCCGCTCCAGGCGGGCGGGCAGGGTGGAGCGCAGCAGCAGATGCAGCAGGCACAACCGCAGCAGCAGCCCCGGCAGCAGCAGGCTCCGGCGGCAGACCAGGCATCGGCGTTCACCGCGGGGGGCGAGTGATGAGGGATACGAAGAAGGTGGCGGGCGCCGTGGCGCTCTGCCTGGTGCTGGCCGCCTGCGGGCGCGACGGCGAAGCGGCGGAAAAGCCCAAGGCGGACGCCGGCGTCACGCTGGGCTCGGAGAACGTGTACGTGGTGGTGATGGAGGAGATCGCCACGGGGCCGCAGCTGGCCGGCAGCCTGGCGGCGGAGCGCGAGGCGCGGGTGAACGCCGAGATCGGCGGGCTGGTGCAGGGCGTGTTCGCCGACAAGGGGCAGGCCGTCCGCGCGGGGCAGCTGCTGGCCCGCATCGACGCCGCGGCCATCCGCGACCAGGTGCTCTCCGGCCAGTCGGCCGTGCGCTCCGCGGAGCAGCAGGTGTCGCTGGCCCGGCGCAACGTGGAGCGCAACGAGACGCTCGCGGCCGCCGGCGCCGTGGCCCAGCGCGACCTGGAGACGGCGCGCAACACCCTGGCCGGCGCGCAGGCGCAGCTGGCCGGCGCCCGCGCGCAGCTGTCCAGCGCGCAGGAGCAGATGGGCAAGGCCACCGTCAACTCGCCCATCTCGGGCGTGGTGAGCGAGCGCCCCGTCTCCGCCGGCTCCGTGGTGCAGATGGGCGGCCCCCTGTTCACCGTGGTCGACCCCGGCAGCATGCAGCTGGAGGCATCGGTCCCCGCGGCGGAGCTGGGGCAGGTGCGCGTGGGCGCGCCCGTGCGCTTTACGGTCACCGGCTACCCGGGGCAGACCTTCACGGGGACGGTGCAGCGCATCAACCCCGCGGCGGACCCGGTCACGCGGCAGGTGCCCGTGATCGTCTCCATCCCCAACGCGCAGGGCACGCTCGTGAGCGGCCTGTTCGCCGAGGGGCGCGTGCAGTCCGAGGCGCGGCAGGGGATCGTGGTCCCCGCGTCGGCCGTGGACGAGCGGGGGGTGCAGCCGGAGGTGGTGCGGCTCAAGAACGGGGTGGCGGAGCGGGTGCCGGTCACGCTGGGCGTGCGCGACGCCGAGACGGACCGGGTGGAGATCACGGGGGGCATCGCGGCGGGCGATACGCTCCTCATCGGCGCGGCCCTGGGCACGTCGCCCGGTACGCGCGTGACCGTTCGGGCCGGGGGCACCGCTCCCGCGGCCCGGTAAGGAGACCGAGGCGATGTTCATCTCCGATTTCGCGATCAAGCGGCCCGTGGTCACCTCGGTGACCATGCTGGCCCTGGTCGTGTTCGGCCTGTTTGCCCTGTTCAGCCTGGACACGGACGAGTTCCCGGAGGTGGAGGCGCCGTTCGTCTTCGTCTCCGTGCCCTACCCCGGCGCCTCGCCCGACATCGTGGAGCGCGAGGTCGTGGACCCCATCGAGGAGGCGGTGGCGGGGATCAGCGGCGTGGACAAGATCAACAGCCAGGCCCTGGACGGGTTCGGCTCCATCGAGGTGCAGTTCGTCTACGGCAAGGACGTGCAGCAGGCCACCCAGGACATCCGCGACGCCGTGTCGCAGATCCGGGGCGACCTGCCGCAGGAGATGGAAGAGCCCATCTACGCGCGCTTCGATCCCAACGACCTGCCCATCATCTCCCTGACGCTCTCGTCTGAGCGGATGTCGCCGGCGGACCTCACGCGCATCGCCGACCCGGGGATCACGCGCGACCTGCGCGGCATCAACGGCGTGGCCGAGGTCACCGTGGTGGGCGCCGTGCCCCGCGAGCTGAGCGTGGAGGTGGACCCCTCGCGCATGCAGGCGGCGGGGATCGGCATCGCGCAGGTGGTGCAGGCGCTGCAGACGCAGAGCCTGGCCGTCCCCGTGGGCCGGTTGAACGGGCCCCTGGAGGAGCGCACCATCCGCCTGCGCGGCCGGCTGCAGAGCCCGGCGGAGTTCGCGCAGCTGGTGGTGGCCTCCCGCGGCGGCGCGCCCGTGCGCCTGGGCGACGTGGCCACGGTCAAGGACGGCACGGAGGAGGCGCGCTCGCTGGCGCTCTTCAACGGCAAGCCGGCCGTGGGCATCGACATCGTCAAGGCGCAGGGGAGCAGCACCACGGCCGTGTCGGAGTCCGTCATCGAGGCCGTGGACGAGCTGCGCAAGACGCTCCCCGCGGGCGTCAAGATGGACGTGGTCCGCAACTCCGGCGAGCGGGTGGAGAACTCCGTGGCCAACGTGCAGGAGACGCTGATCGAGGGCGCGCTGCTCACGGTGCTCGTGGTCTTCCTGTTCCTGAACTCGTGGCGCTCCACGGTCATCACGGGCCTCGCCCTCCCCGTGTCGGTGCTGGCGAGCTTCGTGGCGGTGCTCTTCTTCGGCTTCACGCTCAACACGATGTCGCTGCTGGGCCTGTCGCTGGCCATCGGCATCCTGATCGACGACGCCATCGTCGTCCGGGAAAACATCGTGCGGCACGTGGAGATGGGGAAGGACCACTACACGGCGGCGCGGGAGGGGACGGACGAGATCGGCCTGGCGGTGGCGGCCACCACGTTCTCCATCGTCTGCGTGTTCGTGCCCATCGCCTTCATGGGCGGCCTGGCGGAGCAGTGGTTCGCGCCCTTTGCCCTGACCATCGCGTGCTCGGTGCTGGTGTCGCTGTTCGTGAGCTTTTCGCTGGACCCCATGCTGTCCGCCTACTGGCCGGACCCGCACCTGGAGGAGCACGAGAAGCCCTGGATCACGCGCAAGCTGGACCGCTTCAACGCCTGGTTCGACCGCCGCGCCAACGACTACCGCAAGGTGATCGCGTGGGCGCTGGACCACGCTCTGGCCATGATCCTCATCGCCATCGGGACCTTCGTGGGGGCGCTGGTGATCCCGGCCAAGGGGATCATCGCCTTCCTGGCCGTGATGGTGGTGGTCACGATCGCGGTGGTGGTGCTCGCCGCCGTCCGCTTTCCCCGCGGCGCCCGGGGCGGGCTGATGAAGGGCGGCGTCGCCGTGGCGGCCCTGGTGGGGATGTTCCTGGCCATCGGCGCGTCGCCCACGGCCATGAAGCTGGGCTTCGAGTTCTTTCCCAAGGACGACAGCTCGGAGTTCGAGGTGGAGATCGACACGCCGCCCGGCAGCAGCCTGGAGTACACCAAGCTCAAGTCCGAGGAGGTGGCGGCCATGGCGCGGCGCATTCCCGAGGTGCGCTACACCTACACCACCATCGGCGGGCGCGGCGGCGCGGTGGACGAGGGGCGCGTGTACGTGCGCCTGCTCCCCAAGGCGGACCGCGAGCGGGGGCAGGAGGAGATCTCGTCGGCCATGCGCGAGGAGGCCAAGCGCGTGGGCGGCGCCACGGCGGCCCTGTCCACGGGCAACTTCGGCGGGGTCAAGCAGATCATGATCCAGCTGCAGGGGCCCGACATCGCCGTGCTCAACGGGCTGGCGGAGCAGGTGCGGGCCCAGGTGCAGCAGGTGCCGGGGGCCGTGGACATCTCCCTTTCCACCAAGGGGCAAAAGCCGGAGCTCACGGTGAACCTGGACCGCGGGCTGGCCGGCAGCCTGGGGGTGACGGCCGCGCAGGTGGCGCAGGCGCTGCGCCCCGCCTTTGCCGGCCTGGACGCGGGCGACTGGGTGGACCCGGCCGGCGAGACGCGCGACGTGTACATCCGCTTCGCGCCCGAGGCGCGGACGCGGACGGGCGACCTGGAGCGGGTGCCGCTGGTGCTCGCCGGGCCGCAGGGGGAGTCGGCCACGGTGCCCCTGGGGCAGGTGGCGACCATCACCCGCGAGCTGGGCCCCGCGCAGATCAACCACCTGGACCGCGAGCGGGTGATCAACGTCGAGGCCAACACGGAGGGCCGCCCGCTTTCCGAGGTGGTGGGCGACATCACCACGCGCATCGAGCAGAACGTGGTGATGCCGGTGGGCTACAACCTGAGCTTCGGCGGCGACACGGCCGACCAGGTGGAGGTGTTCAGCCGCATCATGTTCGCGCTGGGCGTGGCCGTGATGCTGATGTACCTGATCCTGGTGGTGCAGTTCGGCAGCTTCCTGGATCCGCTGGCCATCCTGCTGTCGCTGCCCCTGTCGCTGATCGGGGTGGTGCTGGGGCTGTGGCTGGCCGGCAGCACGCTGAACCTGATGAGCATGATCGGCATCATCATGCTGATGGGGATCGTGGCCAAGAACGCCATCCTGCTGGTGGACTTTGCCAAGTGGGGCAAGGAATCGGGGCTGGGGACGCGCGAGGCGCTCATCGAGGCCGGCGCCATCCGCCTGCGCCCCATCCTGATGACGACGTTCGCGCTCATCGCCGGCATGCTTCCCGTGGCCCTGGGCCGCGGCGAGGGCGCGCAGTTCCGGGCGCCCATGGGCATCGCCATCATCGGCGGCGTGGTCACCAGCACCCTGCTGACGCTGCTGGTGATCCCCACCGTGTGGGAGCTGCTGGACGAGATGCGCGCAAGCTTCCTGGGCCGCTTCGGCAGCAAGAAGGGCCAGGGCGGCGGGCACGGGGGTGGCCACGGCGGGCACGGAGGCCACGGGCCGGGCGGGCAGGGTGTGGAAGTGGACCGCACGGTGCCGCACGAGCCGGCGCGCGTGCGCCGCGAGCCGGAGCCCGAGCCGGCCCTGCGCGCGGACCGCAATCCCACGCCGGGGATGGCGTAGGAGAGAGATCGGCGGGTCGGATACCGGGGCGGAGGCGGGGGTCGGTCCGGGGCCGGGCGCCCCCCTCCCCGGCCCTCCCCCACAAACTGCGTGGGGGAGGGAGGAGGACGGGCGGGTTCTCGGACCCGGGCCGTGCCGGCGGATCGAACAACGGATGTGCAGGGGTGGGGCGGGGACTCGGCCTGTCCTGGACGGGACCCTCCCCCTCTCCGCGGCGGGCTGCGCGGGGAGGGGCAGGGTGGGGACGGGGAGCTGGGGTGGGAGGCGGGTGCCGGTAGGGGATGTTGGCGGGGGATGGAGATGGGAGGCCGGGCCTGGGCCGAGCGAATGAATTCGCCGCAACGACGACACGAAGTCCGCCTGCGCGGACTGTCAGTCACGGGCGGGTGCCACGCCGGTACGGAGTCCGAGGAGAGATGAAGTTCAACCTCCCCCAGGGTTTTTTGGGGAGGTGCGAGCCTGAGCGAGCGGTGGGGGCGCCGCACGGACCCGGCGATCGTGCACCGGGTCGAGGGGACAGAATTCTGGATTCATGGATGCGGACGGTGTGGCAAAAACATCCTTTGTGCAGTACGTTTAGTATTGACTGAACGATCTGGATCGATTATTCTTCAGGTCAGCAGGGCACGCCGGGGACAGCGGCGTTTGGCGAGGCGGGGGGCCGCTGCATCGGGCGGCTGCACGGGGCACGTAGACCGTGTGGACGGATGCGGAAGGGGTGAACCCTCGGCGCTCAGGTGTGTATCAGGGCGCCCGCGCTACGTCGCGGGTGCGACCGGACTCTAGGACTGGGAGCCGGCGCTTTCTTCTTCAGGATGACGATGCAGACCACGCGCGAGGAGCCGGCACGGACCGCCGGCGTCGCGATTGACGATAAGGCGGCCGCCCGCAAGCGCCCCTGGCCCGAACGGCGCCTGGCGGCCATGGGCCGCGGCACCGAGCAGTTCTTCGAGCACGCCGGCGGCATGGCGACGCTCATGTGGCGCACCATCGTGTACCTGTTCACCGGGCGCATTCCCCTGCGCGAGGTGGCCAACCAGATCTACTGGATGGGCGTGGGCTCCATCCCCATCGTGCTCGTGACGGGCACGCTGGCGGGGATCGTGACCTCGCAGCAGGGCGGCTACCAGTTCACCGGCAACGTCCCGCTGTACTACCTGGGCAGCGTGGTGACCTCCAGCATCATCCTGGAGCTGGGCCCCGTGCTCACGGCCGTCGTGCTCATCGGCCGGGTGGGCGCGCGCATCACGGCCGAGCTGGGGACCATGAAGGTGTCGGAGCAGATCGACGCCCTGCACTCGCTGGGACGCGACCCCGTCCGCACGCTGGTGGCGCCGCGCATCATCGCCGGCATCATCTCCGTCCCCGTCCTGGTGGCCATCGCCGACGCGGTGGGGTTGTTCGCGGGGATGCTGGCGGCGCAGTTCACGGTGGGGCTGGGGCGCGAGGCGTTCTTCTACGGCGCCGGGCTGTTCTGGCACGACTGGGACATGTTCTACTCGCTGGCCAAGGCGCTCGCATTCGGCTTCGTGATCCCGCTGGTGGCCAGCCACATGGGCCTGGCCACGCGCGGCGGCGCGGAGGGCGTGGGCCGCTACACCACCAGCGCGGTGGTGACCATGACGCTCGGGGTGCTCATCCTGGACGCCATGTTCCCCCCGCTGCTGCTCAACTGACGGAGTGACGACGATGAGCGGCGACGCGATGGTGGAGTTCCTGGACGTGTACAAGCGCTTCGACCAGCCCGTGCTGGCCGGGGTGGAGCTGTCGGTGGGGCGCGGCGAGACCATCTCGGTGGTGGGACACAGCGGCACGGGCAAGAGCGTGCTGCTCAAGACCACCATCGGCCTGATTCAGCCCGACGCGGGCGACGTGATCGTGGACGGCGACGGGGTGTCGCGGGCCAACCGCCGCACCCTGGCCCGCATCCGCCGCAAGGTGGGGTACGTGTTCCAGAACGCGGCCCTGTTCGACAGCATGTCCGTGTTCGAGAACGTGGCTCAGGGGCTGAGCGACGAGGAGCAGCGCGACCTGGGGACGCGGCGGCTGATGGCCGAGGTGGCCTCGGCGCTGGAGCACGTGAACCTGGACCCGGCCAAGGTGCTGGCCAAGCTGCCGTCGGAGCTGTCCGGCGGAATGCGCAAGCGCGTGGGGATCGCGAGGGCCATCGTGGGCCGGCCCGAAATCCTGCTGTACGACGAGCCGGTGACGGGGCTGGACCCCGTGAACGGCACGGTGGTCCACCGGCTGATCGCCCAGCTCGCCGAAGAGATGGGGGTGACGTCCATCATCGTGACGCACGACATCGAGGGGGCGCTGCCCATCAGCGACCGTGTGGCCATGCTGGACCATGGCCGCATCCGCTTCGTGGGCACCGCGGACGAGTTCCGGAACAGCGACGACGCGCTGGTGCGCGCCTTCCTGGAGCGGGACGTCCCTGACTCTGACCTGATCGAAACCGTATGATCCAGCGCGCCGACGGAGCCGCACCGGCCGCTCCGCGTAACCGACTCTCCCAGGAGGAGCTCCGGACGATGGCTCCCATTCGCACGCCGCGCCGCGAGGTGCACGTAGGCTTGTTCGTGGTGCTCGGCGTTCTTGCCGTGCTCGTGGCGCTGTTCGCGCTGACCGACCCGGGCACGTTCCGGGGCCGTTACTACGTCTCTACGGTGGTGCAGAACGCCGGGGGCATCCGCAAGGGCGACCCGGTGCAGCTCAAGGGGGTGAACGTCGGGCGCGTCCACGACTTCGCCATCGACCGCACGGGCGGGGTGCGCATCACCATGGAGCTGCAGCACGACCCGGAGTACGAGGTGCCCGCGGATTCCAAGGTGTCGATCGTCTCCGGCGGCCTGCTGCAGAGCATGATCGCCGAGATCGTTCCCGGCCGCTCGCAGGAGGAGCTCCAGGACGGTGCCGTGCTGCCGGCGGTGGAGGCGCAATCGCTCACGGGCACGGTGGAGACGCTGAGCGCCGGTGCCGACACGGTGCTGGTGCGGGCGCAGCAGCTGCTGAGCCAGCAGAACATCGGCGCGGTGGGTGCGAGCGCGCAGCAGATGCAGGAGCTGCTGGTGCTGCTCACGGCCCTGGCGGCCGACCAGCGCACGCAGCTCAACACGCTCACGGCCAGCCTGGGGCGCTCGGCGCAGGGGCTGGAGGGCACGGTGTCCGCGGTGAACCAGCCGGAGCTGGCCCGCGCCATCGCCCGGACGGACAGCATGACCATCCGCCTGGACGCGGCCACGGGCTCGCTGCAGCAGGCCAGCGCCTCGCTGGCCACGCTGGTGCAGCGCGTGGACAGCGGCGAGGGCACGCTGGGCAAGCTCACACGCGACGACGAGCTGTACCAGAACATGAACGCCGCCGTGGAGAGCCTGAACCAGCTCACCACGGACATCCGCACCAACCCGCGGAAGTACATCAACGTGAGCGTGTTCTAGGACGGACGGAAGTGCGTGAGTGCGGAAGTGCGTGAATGCGGTAGTCGGATCATGATCAGGTGAGATGACGAAGCGGGCCCGGAGACTGTCTCCGGGTCCGCTTTCGTCTGGATGCGTGATGGAAGCGGAGACGCCGACGAAGCCCGAGCCGAGCGAATGAATTCGCCGCAACAACTACACGAAGTCCGCCTGCGCGGACTGGTCCGTCGCGGGCGAGTGCCACGCGGGCGACGACCCTCCACCGACCGCACGCTTCTCCTGCTCCATGGCCTCTCGCAGACCTCCGCCGATGCGACGGCAGGTTGCGGTGCAGTCCGCGAAGGCGGACTTCGCGAATTTCCAGCGGCGAATTCATTCGCTCGGACGGAGGACTGCCACGTCGCTCGGAACTCGCATCGCGACACGGCCGACCGATCCGCCATCCGCCATCCGCGCCTGGTCTGCTGATTCTCCGCCCCTTGGGGTCAGGCGAGCACCGGCTCCCGCGCGGCCTGGGCCTCGGCGGCCATGCGCAGGGCGCGGTCGCGCTGCCGTGCGTCGATGCCACGGACCACGCGCATGGCGAGCAGCGCCGCGCCCACGCTCACCACGCCGGAGACCAGCGACACGCGCTCCACCAAGATGAACGCGGAAAGGTCGCTGCTCTCGTCCAGGGCCATCTGCATCCGGAAGACGGCCTGGCCCAGCACGCCGTTCAGGATCCACACCCCCCACCACAGCCCCAGCAGCGAGGGCGTGGCCGCGCTCATCGTGGCGAAGGGGCGGCCGGGCTGCGGATCGCTTCCGCGCCACACCTCGTCCACCACCTGGTACGGGCGGAACAGGTTCAGAAACGGCACGAACCACCCCCACACGGCCCACTCGCGGGAGTGGACCAGTCCGCGCGCACCCAGCACCTCCACGTTGCGGCGGGCCTGCATCAGCCAGCGGATGAAGGTCACCGCCGCGAACACCAGCGCCACCAGCGCGATCAGGGAGATGATCCCGGTGGCCCCGTCGATGGCCGTGATCTGGTCGTCGCCCACGTGCTCGCCGGCCACCAGGCGCGAAAACAGCCACAGGTTCACGAGCGAGCACGCCAGCATGGCAACGTCCATCGCAACGTTGGCCTTCAGGGCGGCAATGGCGTACCGGCCGCGGGACAGGTCGATCTCGGAATTCATGGGAGAGGTGGAGCGGGGGGCGGACAAGGGAGGGAACGGCGCGGAAAAGATATGCGATTGATGATTGTCATGGAAGGGGCGCCGCGGCCGTGGAGCGGCGCCCCCGCGGCTTCTATGCGGGCGCCGTGGCGCGGTAGTAGACCATGGTGCCCAGGGGCGAGTCGCGCCGCGCCGCGATCTGCGGGTTCTCCAAGCCGGCCTCGCGCAGAAAGCCGAGCACCCGGTGCTCGTCGTTGTCCTTGAGGTGGTGGTTGGAGTGGATGTGGCGCGCGAAGAAGCCGCGGCCGCCGGAATCCGGCCCGCCGAAATCCAGCATCAGGAAGCGTCCGCCGGGCTTGAGCACCCGCCGCACCTCCGCGAGCGTGCCGGCCTTTACCCCGGTGGACAGGTGGTGGAACATGAGGGAGGAAAGGGCGAGGTCGATGGACCCGTCCCCGTACGGCATCACGTCCGCGAATCCCTCGTCCAGCCGCAGGGTGACGCCGGCCCGGCCCGCCTTGCGCCGCGCGATCGCCAGCGCGGCGGGATCGGGATCCAGACCGATGACCTCCGCGCCCGGCTGAGCGCGCTTCAGCAGCAGGAGCAGGCTCCCCGTCCCGCAGCCGATCTCCAGCGCGCGCTCGCCCGGGCGGACGGCCGCCTGCTCCGCGAGCACGGCCCGCGCCGAATCCGCTCCCAGCGCCTTTGCCATCAGGTCGTAGAACGGCAGGCGCCAGTGCTTGCCCGCCGCGGGGACATAAGCCCGCTTCGTATCCGTCATCGCTTCAGCTCCATCGAATCGGGCGGGTTCCTGCTCGCTTCGGGTCACCAGTGCGGGCGAGTCGATTCCTCGGTCGGCACACACGCATCCAGCACACATCAGCATCGCGCGGCGCCTCCCTCGGAATGATACCCGATTCTCTGATTGATTGTGCATTCATGATTTCAAAGAAGGCCTTACACAGGGGGAAAGAGGCCACGGGGAACAGGTCCTTCCCTGTGCAGCAGTAGAACTCCCGTGCACAATCAATCTAGCGATCCGGTATTCCTCTGTTCCTCTCTACCCCCATTCTTTCCAAGATCTGGAATGAAACGAGGGTGCGGGCGCGGACACCTTCGTCCACTCCCGCACTGACGCACTTCCGCACTTCCTTCGTCTACGCCACCGCCGCCTCGGGCTCCGGCTCCGCGCCGCGCTGGCGGCTGGGCATCGGAGCGTCCGCCTGCGCGGGCGCATCCGCCGCGTCCGCCGCGTCCGGCTGCCCGGGTTCGTCCTCCGGCTGGGGCGGCGCGAGCAGGTGGTCCAGGGGGACGTGCTCGTGGCGCATCCCTTTTCGGCGCGGGTCCGCGATCCACACGGCCACGCGCTGGATGAACCGCCACACGCCGCCCTGCGTGGGCTTCTTGTAGCCTGCGTCCGACGGGTCCGTGCCCATCTTGGAAAAGATCTGCGTGAGCCACTCCGGCCCGTGCCCGCCCACCTCCAGCTCCGGCATCCAGCATTCCAGCTCGCCGTTGGGGACGAGGAACACGCCGTACTCCGCCAGCGACGTCAGCAGCGTATCCGCCAGCACGCGCATGTCGCCGCCCAGCCGCTGCACGCCGCCGGCCTTGTAGTCGGCGTTGTTCATCTGCTGGTGCAAGCGCCGGCGCTGGTCTTCCCACGGCTCCCAGAACACCTCGGGGACGAACGCCGACCGCAGCAGGTCGCGGAAATCCTCCCGTCCCTTGAGCAGGTCCAGGTCCAGGATGGCCGCCGCCGGAAGCCCCATCTCGCGCAGCGGGCGGATGATGCGCCGCACCGTCTGCTTGTTCTGCGCGTTGAGGAAGACGACGCCGTCCGCCCCGCCCGCCCGGTGCGCCAGCAGCCGCTCGTTGACCTCGGCGTAGTACACGCGGTCCGCGTCCGCCTCGCACACCACCGCGCCCTCGTGAAAGAGCGCGCCCAGCACGCCCGTGGAGCGCAGCAGGGGATCCCGCATCATCGTCTGCAGCTTGTCGGCCGAGAGCAGCCGCGCGCCGGGGATGCCCTTGCGGTACGTGAGCCGGACGATGTTCACCGACTGGCCGCTGGTGATGCACCCCATCACGAAGTCCGGCGAGTGCGTGGCGGCCATCAGGTTGGCGCCGCGCTCCGCCGCCAGCTGCGTGAGCCGCTTGCCCAGCTTGCGGATGAGGGGCGGATGCAGGAACGCCTCGGGCTCGTCCACCAGCATGATGCGGTAGTCGGCGCTGAGCACGGCGGCCGTGAGCCCCGTGAACGCGCGGATGCCGTCGCTCATGTGGTCGATGTCCTCGGCGCGGCCGTGGAAGGCGCGCGAGCGGTCGCTCACGGACTGCTCCTCGTCGTCGTCCATGGGCGCGCGCTCGGCCATGCGGACGCGAAAGTGCGTGCCCTCCGTGGGATCGATGACGAAGTAGAAGCCGAACGCGTCCGCCGTGATCTCGCGGATGCGCTCGCGGGCCTCGTCGTCGCGGAACAGCGCGCCCAGGTGGTTGGTGGGATGCGACTGCAGGTCGCCCGCTGGCTGCATCTGCGTGAGCGCCAGGCGCGTCTGTCCGTCCAGCCGCAGGGTGAACAACCCCAGCAGGTCGCGGCAGAGGATGTCCATCTCCTCTTCCGTGGGCCGGTCCGCGTGCGTGGCGGCGGCGAGCAGGGCGGGGAGGTCCACCTCCTGCTCCGTGACGGGCTCCGCGGTGTCCGTGGCGCGGCGGCGCGCGTATCCGCCCGGCGAGCGCAGCCGCATGACGCGGAACACGTCGCCCAGCTCCTCGCCCTCGTCGCCCACGGCGCGGGAGACGACCAGCTCCTCGATCTCTTCGGGGGGCGGCAGCAGGAGCTCCAGGCGCTTGATGATGTGGCGCAGGGAATCGCCGCCGGACTCGATGAAGTCTTCGATCTCGCGGAGAGCGAGGCTCTTCCCCGAGTTGTTGGGTCCCACGAACACCGTCATGGGTCCGGGGGAAAAGCGCAGCGGCTCGTCGTCCTCGGCCGCGCCAAAGCGCAGGGCAACCGTCTTGAGCATCGCGTCCGGGTGTTTCGGCGGGCGCTCCCCGTCTGGAGCGGCCTGCCGGGGGGACAGGTGCAAAGTACGCCAATGATGACCTGCGCTGACACCGGCTTTGTACGACCTCTGGTCAAACGCCAGAAGCGCGCCAGTGACGTGACATCTCCGTTACGCCGCGGAACGGCTGGAATTTCGGGGTGTGAGTGGACGGACAGAGCGGGGCCCAAGCATCCGGAATCGGCGTCCCCACCCCCGGCCCCCTCCCCCGGCAAACTGCGCCGGGAGAGGGGGAGACCAGCGTGCACAAGGGCGGAGTTCCGGCGGCGCCCCCACCGCTCGCTCAGGCTCGCACCTCCCCCAAAAAAACCTGGGGGAGGTTGAACTGCGATTCGTGCACAGTAGCGGATTGGGTGCACCGGCGGAGAGCCCCCTCCCCGCTTCGCGGAGGGAGGGGGAGAACTTCATCGCCGGGCAAGGCTTCGCCGCCGCGCGCGGGACCGTCCCGCGCCCACCCCTCCCCCGAAGTTGGGGGAGGGGTCGCCGGCCGTTGCGAGGAACGAGCAAAAAGGCCGGCGGGGGAGAGGGCTCCCGTCGCACCGCGACGCGGAGCCGATGCCTGTCTCCTCCACCCTTCACCCCACGATCATCCCCGCCCCCACCATCCCCAGCACGGCCAGCGTCCAGCCGGCGATCACGTCGCCGGGATAGTGCACGCCCAGGTAGCAGCGCGACATCCCCACGAGCGCGGCCAGCCCCAGCAGCGCGGCGGCGGCGGCGCCCGGCAGCACCATGGCCAGGGCCAGCGCCACGGAGAGCGACGACGCGGCATGGCCGCTGGGAAAGCTGAAGCGGTCCGGCGGCTGCACCAGCGCGGCGAACCCTTCCGGCATCCGCGGCCGGGCTCGATGGATGGTGCGCTTGAGCATCTGCACCACCAGGTGCGAGCCGACGAGGGCGATGGCGGCCCGCACCCCCGCGTCGCGCAGGCCGGGAATGGCGCCCAGCATCAGCAGCAGGGTGACGGGGATGGAGACGGCGGCGTCCCCCAGGTGCGTCACGGCGTGCATCGCCCGGTCCAGCGGCGGCCGGCGGCGAAGCACCAGCGCGTGCAGGGCGCGCTCGTCGTGGGCGTGCAGGCGTACGATCCAGGTGGTCATGGTCTCGGCTCCCCGGGGTTTCCGTTCTCCGTACGACGGAATTCTCGCGGGTGGGTTTCACGCCCGCACACACACCGCGTAACGGTCGCGCACCAGAGCCGAGGCAAACGCGTGAAGGCCGCGCGGCGTGAAACTGCACCCCTCCGGCGCACGTTCCTTGCTGGACAGGGCCCCCGGGGGACCGTGCCCGACGCAGCTTGTTTACCCACGCGTGATCGCGGCGTGATCCCCGGGGGCGATGGTGTGGCGCGCGGCGAACGCAGCCGCGGAGGGAACCCGGAATCCGGATCCGCAGATGAGCCAGCCGGCTGTCCTGATCGTCTCCGCCGCCAACGGCGCCGGCCACATGCGCGCCGCCGAGGCCGTGCGCGGCGCCATCGCCGCGCGCTACCCGGACGTGCACGTGGAGCACGTGGAGCTGCTTTCCATCGCGCCACGGTGGGTGCGCGCCTTCTACGGCTCGCTGTTTGAGAAGGTGGTGGAAAAGGCGCCGCGCGTCTGGAAGGAGATCTACCGCCTGACGGACGGCGACGACCACGACAGCGCGCGCTGGGGCCGGCTCGCGCACGCCACGCTCTTTCGCGAGTTCCGCCGCCTGCTGCACTCGCGGCCGTGGAACGTCTGCGTCTCCACGCACTTCCTTCCCTGCCAGCTGGCCGCCGGCCGCCCCGGGCTGCCGCGCTTCGGACTCGTCGTCACGGACTTCGGGCTGCACCGCATGTGGGTGCAGCCGGGCGCCAGCACGTACTACGTGGCGACGGATACTCTGGCCAATGCATTGCGCCGCCGCGTGCGCCGCGCCCGCATCGAGGCGACCGGCATCCCCATCGACCCCGTGTTCGCCCACGCGCCGTCCCAGGCCGATGCCCGCGCCGCGCTGGGGCTGGCGCCGGACCGGCCCGTGGCGCTGGTGATGGGCGGCGGGCTGGGGATCGGCGTGGAGGAGGGGGTGATGGCGGCGCTGCGGTCCACGGAGCCCGGCGTGCAGCTGCTGGCCGTCTGCGGGCGCAACGATGCGGCGCGGTACCGGCTGGCGTCCGCGGGGATGGCGGAGGAGCGGCTGCGGGTGTACGGCCACGTGTGCGGGATGGAGCAGTACCTGGCCGCGGCGGACGTGGTGGTGGGCAAGCCGGGCGGGCTGACGGTGAGCGAGACGCTGGCGCTGGGCAAGCCGCTGCTGCTCACCCGCCCCATCCCCGGCGCGGAGGAGGAGAACACGCGCGCCGTGGTGGCCGAGGGCGCGGCCCTGTGCGCGCCCACGCAGGAGGCGCTGCGGGCGCAGCTGCGGCGCCTGTTCCACGAGCCCGGCCTGCTCGCCGGCCTGTCCGACGCCGCCCGCCGCATCGGCCGCCCCCACGCCGCCGATGCCATCGCCGCCTCCGTGAACCGCGAGTACCTGCACCGCGCGGCGGCGTAGGCAGGGCGGATCGTCAGGAGCCGCACACAGGCCTGCATCCGTCGCGCCCGTGCCGTTGACGGCGGCCCCGGTCGTTCGTATCATTGTACGAACCACGGAGGAGCTATGGCGTACAACGGTAAGGCAACGACGGTCGGCAACTCGCGGGCGCTCTCGTTCGAGGCGTCGCTCTTCAAGGCGCATCCGGAGTTTGCCGCGGGGCGTGTGGAGGCGCACGTAATTGCGCCCGGGACCATGCTCGTCACCAGCACGGATCGCGAGCAATCCGCCACGGATGACGAGGATCCCGTGATGCTGGCGTATCTCTCCTTTCTGGAGCAGGAGATGACGCGCCACCCGGAGCAGATCCGGCCCCTGGACACCCTCCTCCTCGCCGACATGGAGGAACTCGTCGGGGACATGGAAGTCGACCTGAACGAGGAATTGGGCGAGGATGCCTATCTCCCCTGAGAAGGAGAAGCCCTTCGTCCGGCACGGCTGGCGGCTGCTCGCCTGGTCCCAGATCACCAGCCAATTGGAGGAGCTGAGACGCGACGTGCGACGCATCGCCGAGACTGATCCGGAAGGATACAGGCAGCACCCGCGGGTAAAGCTCTTCGCCGCCGTGAGGCGCCTGTTGCTGGAAATCATCCCCACCGACCCGAACGCCCCCGAGTTCCGGCTGGGGAACACGCTCGGCGCGGAGCACCGGCACTGGCGACGTGCCAAGTTCAACGGCCGGTTCCGCCTGTTCTTCCGCTTCCAATCATCCACTCAGACGATCATCTACGTGTGGATGAACGACGAGAACACGCTGCGGAAGAGTGGAGGACGCACGGATCCGTACTCAGTCTTTTACCAGATGCTGGAGCGCGGCAGACCGCCATCGGATTGGGACGGACTGCTCCGCGAATCTGCCACGCTGAAAGACGAATCGCCCTCAAGCGAAGCACCATGACAACGGGGTGGACCGGACTCATCCAGGTCTGCCCCGTTTCGCGTCTCGCCCGAGAGCGCGTCCATCCCGCGTCCGCACGCTGATCCCGCGACTGGGAACGCCGAAACCACCACCCCTCTTGGCCCGTATCCCGTTGCCATCGCGGGACGTGGGGCATGGGGCGATGCGATGGATGTTGCGGATCGGCGCCGTCTGCCCCAAACTTTTGGAGCACGTCCCACCGGTTCCACCAACACCACGCAACGCCACCCATCCCCATGAAGAAGCTTTTCTGGCTCCCCCTGGCGGCAGCCGCGCTCACCAGCGGCACCGCGGCGGCGCAGCGTCCGCTCGTCCCGGGCGAGATCACGCGGGGCTCGCTGAGCAACGCCGATCCCGCGCTGGACAACGGCGCCTACTACGACGAGTACGTGTTCGACGCCCGCCGCGGCGAGACGGTGGTGCTGCTGATGAACTCCACCTCGTTCGATGCGTACCTGCGCCTGGGCGTGGCGCGGCGCAGCGGCGGCTGGCGCGAGCTGGCGTACGACGACGACGGCGGCGACGGGCGCAACGCCCGCCTGCAGTACGTGATCCCCGAGGACGGCACCTACACCGTGCGCGCCAGCTCGCTGGGCCGTGCCTCCACGGGGCAGTACATGCTGACCCTTTCCGGCGGGCGCGTGTCCAGCGGCGGCGGATACTACGACGACCACGTGGAGCCCGTGCGCCCCCGCCCCCGCCCGCGTGACGACCGGCGCGACGGGCTGGTGCAGGCGGGCGACCGCATCGACGGGTACCTATCGCCCACGGACCCCAAGCTGGACGGGGGCGAGCCGTTCCACCTGTACCAGTACAACGGCCGCGCGGGCGAGCGGCTGAGCCTTACCCTCCGCTCGGCCGACTTCGATTCGTACCTGGTGCTGGGGACGTCCGGCGGCCGGCACGGCGTGGGGAGCGTCCTCACGCGCGACGACGACAGCGGCGGCGAGCGCGACTCGCGCATCGAGTTCACCCTGCCCGAAGACCGCGTGTACGTGATCCGCGTGAACTCCTTTGGCTCCGGCAGCGGCGAGTACGTGCTGGACGTGGAGAGCAGCCTGGGCGGCGGCTACTCCGGCCGTCCGGGCCGC
>DATING010001032.1:0-3032 GCA_035474555.1 Longimicrobium sp.
CCGAGCGGCATCAGCACCGTGTTGAGCGATACGCCCAGCGCGGTGAGGGAATATTCCACCTTGGGGGGGACTTCGTGGTACACCTCCCGGTGCACGATGCCGTCCGCCTCCAGCTCCCGTAACTGCTGGATGAGCATCTTCTCGCTGATGCCCGGCAGGCGCCGCTTCAGCACCCCGAAGCGGCACGGCTCCTCCTTCAATGCCCAGAGGATCAGCGCCTTCCACTTGCCCCCGATCACGTCCATGGCGGCGTCCAGCCCGCACTGGTAGGCGCGTGTCCTCGTTCCCATGCTTACCTCTGGGTAAGTACCTGACTTTTCGGTAGGTACTTGAAGATAGTAGGGCACCACGGCGATCCTCAAGGCGCGGGTGCGGATGGACGCACGGCGCGCCATGAATCGATCGAGCCAACCGGACGGGATGAGATGCAGACGCACGGAGCGTTGGGTGGCCGCGTGAGCGGGGGACGGGTGGTGGTGCTGGGCGCGGCGGGGCACACGGCGGCGTTCGTCGTGGCGGAGCTGCGCCGGCGGGGATTCACGCCCGTCCTCGCCGGCCGCGACGAGGCCCGGCTCGAGGCGGTGGCCGCCGCGCACCCCGGCTGCGAGGTGTGGGTGGCCTCCGCGGACGAACCGGCAGCGCTGGACCGCGCGCTCGCGGGCGCCGCGGCGGTCGTCAACTGCGCGGGGCCCTTCGGCGACACGTCCGCGCCGGTGGTGGAGGCCGCGCTCCGCGCCCGCGCGCACTACCTTGACGTGAGCGCGGAGCAGGCGCCCACCATCGACGTCTTCGCCCGGTACGGGGACGCGGCGCGCGACGCGGGCATCGTCGTGGCGCCGTCGGTGGCGTTCTACGGCGCGCTCGGCGACCTGCTCGCCACGGCCGCCATGGGCGACTGGCCGGATGCCGACGCGGTCGAGATCGGCATCGCGCTGGACAGCTGGCTGCCCACGCGGGGCACGCGGCTGACGGTGCAGCAGAACGCCGGCAAGCACGTCGTGTTCGCCGACGGACGACTGCAAGTGCCCGGCGAGCCGCGTACGATCCTGTGGGATTTCGCCGCGCCGGCGGGGACGCAGGAGGTCACCGAGCTGTCCACGGCGGACCAGGTGACCATCCCCCGCCACCTGCGGGTACGGGAGGTGCGCGCGTACATGACGCTCGCGCCCCTCCGCGACCTGCGCGACCCCGACACGCCCGCGCCCGTCCCCGCGGACGAGCGCGGCCGCTCCGCGCAGACGTTCCAGGTGGACGTGCGCGTGCGCCGGGGCGGCGAGGCGCGCCGCGCGTCGGCGAGCGGGCGCGACATCTACGCGGTCACGGGACCCATCGTCGCGGAGGCCGTGGAGCGCATCCTGGACGGTCGGCATTCGCGGGCGGGGGTCGCCGCGGCGGGCGAGATCTTCGACGCCGGCGACTTTCTCCGCGCACTCTCCCCCGAGCACATCGAGCTCCGCCTGTGACCCTGACCGCCCCGCGTACACCCGCGCACACGCCTCTCCGCACGCCCGCGGCGCCCGTGGGCGTTCTGCTCCGCGAGTGGCGGGCGGCGCGGCGCGTGAGCCAGCTGCACCAGGCGCTGGAGGCGGGCACGTCGTGCCGGCACCTGAGCTGTATCGAGACGGGCAAGGCGCATCCCAGCCGGGCGATGGTCGCGCGGCTGGCCGAGACGCTGGGGATGCCCCTGCGCGAACGCAACGCGCTGCTCCTGGCCGCGGGCTACGCGCCGGAGTACGCCGAGACGGACCTGGACGCGCCGGAGCTGGCCCAGGTGCGCCGCGCCATCGACTTCATCATCGCTCACCAGGAGCCCTACCCGGCGTTCGTCCTCAATCGCCGCTGGGACATCCTGGCGGGCAACCGCGCCGCCGTGCGCCTTGCCGAGTTCCTGATCGGCGGCAGCGCGCACGGCAACATGCTCCGCCAGTTCTTCGATCCGGAGGACATGCGCGCCGCCGTCGTGAACTGGGACGAGATCGCCGGCGACCTCATGCGGCACCTGCACGACGAGGTGGCGGCGGCGCCGTCGGACACGCGGCTGCGGGCGCTGATGGACGAGGTGCTGCGGTACCCCGGCGTGCCCGCGCGCTGGCGCGACCGCCCGCTGGATGCCGCGCCTCCGCCCGTGCTGACGGTGGTGTTCCGCAAGGGGGATACGGAGCTCCGCTTCTTCTCCACCATCGCGCGGTTCGGTACGGCGCGCGACGTGACGGTGGATGAGTTGCGGATCGAGTGCGTCTTCCCGGGCGACGACGCGACCGCCGAGCTCTGCCGTGCCCTCGCGCGGGATGAGGCGCCGTAGGGCGGCGGCCGGCGCGGGTGGGATCAGTCGCGGACGTTGCCGCCGGGCGCGGGACGGTAGATCCTTCGGTCGGCGCTACAGTGCCGGCACGGGACGGATCCGCCGGGCGCCTCTCTCAGGAAAACAAGCGTGTTGTAGGGGGAAAGACGAAGCCCCGCCGCGATCCGGAGATCGCGGCGGGGCTTCGGTCAGGCACGGCGGGGCCGTTGCAGGCTGTACCCTGTAACCTGTCCCCTGTAACCCGCAGTTACGCGCTGGCCTCGCCCTCGGCCTCGTCCGGCATGCCCGTCTCCTCGCGCGCCTGCTGCAGGTAGTCCCGCAGGTCCTGCTCGCTGAAGCTGGCCAGCTGCTTCAGGATGGCGTGGAACTGCTCGCGGGTGCTGGAGCTCTCGTCGCGCGACAGCTCGTCGTCGATGTCGATGCGCCAGCCCTCTTCCTCGTCGTCCTCGCCGGGCGCGGCGGTGGGGTCCAGCTCCGTCAGCGAATGGAAGACCAGCGTGGCGCCCAGCGACTTGGGGTCGTCCACGTACGACGACACCTCGGCCTCGGCCATGTAGATCCCACCGTCCACCTCGAAGATCCGGAAGCCCAGGGCCACTCCAAAGCCCTCCTCCGCGTGCCCGTGATCGTGGTCGTGCTGCTCGCTCATCGTTCCTCCGCTGCGTTCGTCTGGCCTTCAGGGTGCTTCATGGCGCGGGCAAGATACGCACCGCGCCCCGCCGTCCGACAG
>DATING010001033.1:0-4121 GCA_035474555.1 Longimicrobium sp.
GTGAGGGATGCGCGCCCGCAGGGCCGAGAACCCGGAGCAGGACGGCACAGCAGTATCGTGCCGGCCTGCGGAGGGGGCTCGGCGCCGTTGGCAACAGTTGTATCGTTGCCTACGGCGCGCGCAGCCCGGCCCCCGCTTGCGGGGGACACGCCCGAACCGCCGTCCGCAGTTGCCTTCGTTGTTGCCGCCGCGGCCGTGGTTCGTTTTGCAAGCACATACTTCGTAGGAAGATAGATCGAGAATGGCTCGTCGCCTGACGGACGTGTTCAACCGGCGCGAGTGGCTGCTGCTGCTCGTGCTGACTGCCGTGCAGTTCTGCCACATCCTGGACTTCGTGATCCTGATGCCGCTGGCGCCGCAGCTCATGCGCTCGCTTCAGGTATCCCCCCGGGAGTTCGGGCTGCTGGTCTCGGCGTATACCTTCAGCGCGGCCATCAGCGGCCTGGTGGCGGCGGCGTACATGGACCGCTTTGACCGCAAGCGCATGCTGCTGTTCCTGCTCGCCGGGTTCGGCGTGGGGACGCTGTTGTGCGGAATGGTGGAGAGCTACTGGCTGCTGCTTTCCGCGCGCGTGGCCACGGGCGCGTTCGGCGGCGTGCTGGCGGGGGTGGTGTTCGCCATCATCGGCGACCAGATCCGGCCGGAGCGCCGCGGCACGGCCATGGGCATCGTGATGGGCGCGTTCAGCGCGGCGTCGGTGCTGGGGCTTCCGCTGGGCCTGTCGCTGGCGGAGCGCTTTACCTGGGAGGCGCCGTTCCTCTTTCTCGCGGGGGTGACGGCCATCGTCTTCGTGATCGGCCTGGTGGCGCTGCCGCCCATGCGCGCGCACCTGGAGAACCGGGCGAGCGACAAGGGCCGCGTGTTCCGCGAGCTGTGGGAGGTGGCGCGCCACCCGGACCACGTGCGCGCGTTCGTGCTGACGGTCGCCATCATGTTCAGCGCGTTCACCGTGGTCCCGTTCCTGGCGCCGTACCTCACCAGCAACGTGGGGATGCCGGAGCGCCACCTGGACATGATGTACCTGGCCGGCGGCTTGGCCACGCTGGTGACGGGGCCGCTGATCTTTGGGCCGGCGGCGGACCGCTTTGGGCACGCGCGGGTGTTCGTCATCACGGCGGTGCTCAGCCTCATCCCCATCGCGGCGGTGACCAACCTGCCGCGCGTGGGGCTGCCCGTGATCCTGACGGTGACCACGCTGATGATGGTGATGGCGTCGGGGCGGATGATCTCCGTGACGGCGCTGGTGACGGGGGTGGTGGAGCCGCGCCGCCGCGGCAGCTTCATGAGCCTGAACTCCAGCATCCAGCAGGGCGCGGCGGGCGCGGCGGCGTACCTGGCCGGGATGATGATCGGCGGCGGGGAAGGCGCGCCGCTGACGGGCTACTCGCGCGTGGGCTTCGTGGCCATCGGCGCGACGCTGCTGACGCTCGTCCTGGTCGGACGGCTGCGGCCGGCGGCGGGACAGTCGCCGGAGACGCCGCAGTTCGACGCGACCGGCGCGCCGGAAGAGGCCGCACCGCTGGAGGCGCCCCGCCGCGCGCCGGAGCGTCCGCGCACCCGCCGCCGGCACGCCGCGGCGGGCGAGGACTGATCCTGCTTTCTCCGGCTTTCCGTGCGGGGCGGAGCGAACATCCGAACGCAGAGTACGCGGAGTAGAAAAGCAAGTTCGCAGGGGAAGGATCGACCTTTCCTCTGCCTGCTCCTTCGATCTGCCGCGAGCTCCGGGATGAAATCCGTGGGCGGGATGGACGCGGAAGCCTGGGAATCGGCAGGGCGCGCGGCGCGCCCGGCTCAAAACCGTGGCGCTGGATGGCTGGAGAAGGGAGATTGCACACGCCGACGGCACTCCGCCGCGGGCGAAGACCGATCGGGAGAACGCTGATGGCGGACGACGCCGCATCCAAGACAAAGAAGAAGGCCATCCGCTCCAAGGAGGCCTGGGCCGAGGCGCGCCGGCTGATGTGGTCGCACCGGCGCTACCTGGGCATCGGCCTTGTGCTGATGCTCATCAGCCGCCTGGCCGGCCTGGTTCCCGCGGCGGCCAGCAAGTACCTGATCGACGACGTGCTGGGCAAGGGGCGCGCGGAGATGCTGCTTCCCCTGGCGGGCGCCGTGCTGGTGGCCACGCTCATCCAGGGCGTCACGGGCTACTCGTTGTCGCAGGTGATCAGCGTGACGGCGCAGCGGTCCATCACCGAGATGCGCCGGCGCGTGCAGCACCACATCACCCGCCTGCCCATCCGCTACTTCGACAGCACCCAGGTGGGCGTGCTGGTGTCGCGAGTGATGAACGACGCGGAGGGGATCCGCAACCTGGTGGGCACGGGGATCGTGCAGCTGGTGGGCGGCGTGTTCACGGCCATCCTGGCCCTGGGCGCGCTGCTGTACCTGAACTGGGTGCTCACGCTGGCCATCGTGGTCATCCTGATCGCGTACGGCGTGGCCATGTCGCTCACGTTCAGCAAGCTGCGCCCCATCTTTCGCGAGCGCGGCGAGATCACGGCGCGGGTGAACGGAAGGCTGACGGAGACGCTGGGCGGCATTCGCGTGGTCAAGGCGTACGGCACGGAAAAGCGCGAGGACCGCGTGTTCACCCGCGGCGCACACGGCCTGTTCCGCAACATCGCCGGCTCGCTCACGGCGGTGTCGGCCATCACGTCCATCTCCACGGTGGTGGTCGGGGCCGTGAGCCTGGCCATGATCATCATCGGCGGGCGGTCCATCATCGCGGGGAGCATGACGCTGGGCGACCTGTTCGCCTACGTCTTCTTCACGGGCCTCCTGGCCGCGCCGGTGATGCAGATCGCCAGCATCGGCACGCAGGTGAGCGAGGCGTTCGCGGGGCTGGACCGCATCCGCGAGGTGATGGAGATGCGGACGGAGGACCAGGAAGACCGCGACCGCGAGCCGGTGCGCCGCATCGAGGGCGACGTGCGGCTGGAGGACGTGTGGTACGAGTACAACGAGGGCCAGCCGGTGCTCAAGGGGATCGACGTCCACGCGCCGGCGGGCTCCACCACGGCACTCGTGGGGAGCAGCGGATCGGGAAAGAGCACCTTCGTTTCCCTGGTGATGGCGTTCAACCAGCCCACCACGGGGCGCATCCTGGTGGACGGGCGCGACCTGGGCGGGCTGCGGCTGGCGGACTACCGCGCGCAGCTGGGCGTGGTGCTACAGGAGAACTTCCTGTTCGACGGCACGGTGGCGGACAACATCCGCTTCGCCCGGCCGGACGCCACGCGCGAGGAGATCCGGGAGGTGGCGGAGCTGGCCAACGCGGACGAGTTCATCCGCGCGTTCCCCGAGGGATACGACACGATCGTGGGCGAGCGGGGAATCAAGCTGAGCGGCGGGCAGCGGCAGCGCATCGCCATTGCGCGGGCACTGCTGGCGGACCCGCGCATCCTGATCCTGGACGAGGCCACGAGCTCGCTGGACAGCGAGAGCGAGTACAAGATCCAGGAGGGGCTGCGGCGGCTGCGGCAGGGGCGCACGGCGTTCGTGATCGCGCACCGGCTGAGCACCATCCGCAGCGCGGACCAGATCCTGGTGCTGGAGAAGGGCGAGATCGTGGAGCGGGGGAGCCATGCGCAGCTGATGGCGCTGGGCGGCCGCTACCGCGACCTGCACGACCGGCAGTACGCCATGGAGAGCGACCGCTTCATCAACCCCGGCGAGGACTTTACGCCGGAGCAGAACTTCAAGGCGGTGCCCGCGGCGACGGTGGTTGCGGCGGGGGCACCGGCGGCCGCGGGGGCTTCGGCCGGGGGGTGAGGTTCGGCGGAGGAAGGACGAGGAGGCTGGGCGGAGGACGCGGGGGGGGAAGGAGGATCGTGCGAGGTCGGATTGCCGGCACCTGGGCGGAGTTCCGGCCCGCCCGGCGAATGAATTCGCGGCAATGAAACCGCGATGTCGGCCTTCGCCGACCGCTCGTGCACCGGGCGGGTGAGTGCTCCCCGGCACGGTCTTACAGATTGAGCCCCGCGCGGTTGGCGGGGCTTTTCTGTGGGCGGGACTGGCGGTTTCTGCGGCAATGCGGGAAGGGTGGTGGTGGCGAACTCCGGCCAGAGCGAATGAATTCGCCGCAACGACTACACGAAGTCCGCCTGCGCGGACTGTCC
>DATING010001034.1:0-2432 GCA_035474555.1 Longimicrobium sp.
GACGGTTTGTCGTTTTGGCCGAGTTCAAGTGGTCCGCCGGTTGCCTTTTCCCGGGGCAGCCAGCGCGGGCTGCGACGGTGTCCGCGCTCCTGTGAATCGAGCAACCGTCGAGACTTTCGGAACCCTCGGAGGAAACGACCATGGCCATCTATCCCACCCGCTACAGCGACCCGTTCGACCAGATCTTCCAGAGCGTGTTCGGCGCCAACGGCGGCCGCACCAACGGCAGCAGCAACCTGATGCGCGCGCCGGAGACGGACGTGGTCGAGTCGGAGAAGGAGATCCGCGTCATCAGCGAGATGCCGGGGCTGACCCGCGACAACATCGAGATCGACGTGGAGAACAACGTGCTCACCATCCGCGGCGAAAAGCGCGAGCAGCGCACGGAGGGCGAGCAGGGCCGCTGGCACCTGGCCGAGCGCCGCTACGGCACGTTCAGCCGCAGCTTCGTGCTGCCGCGCGACGTGGATGCGGAGAGCATCCAGGCCAGCTTCCAGGACGGCGTGCTGACCGTCACGGTGCCCAAGAGCGAGAAGGCTCGCCGCCGCCGCATTGAGATCGGCGCCATGGGGGGCGAGCAGCAGCTCGCCAGCGCCGGCGCGGAATCGGCCGAGGGCTGATCGCCGCACGGCAGGATGAACCCGGTCGGCCGATACTGACGGTATGAACGAGGGGCCGGCGGAGCGATCCGCCGGCCCGTTTTTCTATGTGCGGGGCGGGGCCGCCTCGGCACGGAGTTCGGCGCCGAGTCCGACAACCACCTCCCTCCCCCGCGCCGTTTGCGGGGGAGGGTCGGGGAGGGGGGCGGGCTGCTGCCGGCGGGATCCCACCTTCGCGCTCGATGCTCTGCGCCCCGGCTCCCCCGGCCCCTAGCCACCGCGCCTGCCCAACCCACCGATCCCTCCCCATTCCCCACCCTCCCCATCCCCCGCCACCTGTTTACACGGTGGTACGGCGGATGCCTTCAACCCAGCCCCTCGCATCAGAAAACCGATTCGCAGAGGTGTGCCATGCCGTCCATCCGATTCCGCCCGCGCGCCGCCGCGCTGCTGCTCGCCGGGGTGCTGGCTGCCTGCTCGTCCACGGGCAACGACGGCGGCCCCACCTCCGTCCTGGCGCCCGAGGACCAGGCCGCCATGGAGCTGGTGCGCGCGGCCGCCATCCCCATCACCGGCGCGGCCACGGACTACGACTCGCTGATGGCGCTGGTGGGCGACGCGCGGTTCGTGCTGCTGGGCGAGGCCACGCACGGCACGCAGGAGTTCTACCACGAGCGCGCCCGCATCACGCAGCGCCTCATCCAGGAAAAGGGGTTCTCCGCCATCGTCGTCGAGGGCGAGTGGCCGGACGCGGAGGGTGTGCACCGCTACATCCGCGGCGAGCGCGCGGGGACGGCCGAGGCGGCGCTGGCCGGCTTTCAGACCGACTTTCCCGAGTGGATGTGGGCCAACACGGCCATCCGCGACCTGGCCGTCTGGCTGCGGCAGCACAACGTGGGGCGCCCCGCGGGCAACCAGGTGGGGTTCTACGGGATGGACGTGTACAGCCTGTTCGAGTCGGCGGATTCCGTCGTGGCGTACCTGCGCCGGGTCGACCCGGCCGCCGCGGAGCAGGCACGCCAGCGCTACGCCTGCTTCGATTCGTACGGCGACGATCCGCAGCGCTACGGGGCCGCGGTCTCGTCGCAGCCGGGGCGCGCGTGCCGGGACGCGGCGGCGGAGCAGGTGGCGGAGATGGAGCGCCGATACGCGGCCCGCCCCCGCGGCGACGCGCGCGCGGAAGACGACCTGTTCAGCGCCCTGCAAAACGCGCGGGCCGTGCAGGGCGGCGAGACGTACTTCCGTGTGCTGTACCAGGGCGGCGCCGCGTCGTGGAACGAGCGGGATGCCCACATGGCGCGCACGCTGGAGAACCTGGTGGGCCACCTGGAATCGCGCGGGCAAACGCCCAAGGTGGTGGTCTGGGCGCACAACACGCACGCTGGCGACGCGCGGCTCACGGAGATGGGGCAGGGCGGGGAGCACAACGTGGGGCAGCTGATGCGCGAGCGGTACGACGGGCTGTCCGTGCTCGTGGGCTTTACCACGTACGAGGGGACGGTGCTGGCGGCGGAGGAGTGGGATGCGCCCGGCCGCGTGCGCGAGCTGAATCCCGCGCTGCCGGAGAGCTATTCGGCGATCTTTCACCACACCGGCATCCCCGCGTTCCTGCTGACGTTCCGCGGCCGCGAGGCGCTTTCCGCCGCCATGGGCGAACCGCGGCTGGAGCGGGCCGTGGGCGTGGTCTACGCGCCGCGCACGGAGCGCCAGAGCCACTACTTCACCGCGCGGATGTCGCAGCAGTTCGACGCCATCATCCACGTGGACCGCAGCACCGCCGTCACGCCCCTGCGCCGGTGAAGGCTGGTCGAGGGCGAATGGAACCGGTGGAGC
>DATING010001035.1:0-3378 GCA_035474555.1 Longimicrobium sp.
CGCTGGGTGGGCACTCGCTGCGCGCCGTGCGCATCATCGCGCGCATCGACGAGGTGCTGGGCGTGCGGCTCCCCGTATCCGCCCTTTTCGAGTCACCGACCGTGCGCGGGCTGGCGGAGCGCGTGGCCCGCGCCCGCGAAAGCGACCCGGCTCTGGCGGACCGGCTGGCGTGGCTGGAGGGCCTCTCGGACGAGGAGGCGCTGGCGCTGCTGGAAGAGCCGTGACGCATCGGCCGCCCGGCGGCCATCCCGCGACGTCATCCAGGTTTCCGGCGCGGGCAGACTTTACCGATCGCGATCATGTTGATGATGTGCCCCGGCAGGCATCCGCCTCCGACGCCACGATCCTGCCCCTCCGAGAAAACGCGGATGACCGTCCCCGCGCCGGCAGCAACCGGTCTACCAAGGGCCTGATGCACCCTGCCGCTCGCCTCCTTCTCCTCCGGTCCGCGATCGGACGTCGCAACGGCAAGCATCCAGAACGGCGGCTTTCCGGAACTGTCCGTGCCCGAGCGGATGCGCCGCGGCGACCGGATGCGAATCGGCCGGGTCGTGCAGGAGGCCAGAGATCCTTGGCAGTGAGGCTGCTGCCGGCGAAGGGACGGCCATCCAAATTTTTCGCATGAGAGGATACTGGCCCTACGGCGCGGATGCCCGCCCCTGCACAGATCCACCTGATCGCGATCCGTAAAGGGCCGCCCTCGTCGGAAGGCCGTGCATCCGCCCGGACCGGCCACCCACGGAGGGCACGGGGGGGACGTGGAGAATACCGTCCTCCGCGTCCTCTTCTTTCCCCCTCGCGGCGGATGCGTGCTTGACCTGTCGTTTCCGGCCCTGTCTATTGCGAACGATCGCGAAGCCCGGGAGATCGTCGGATGCCGGCCGGCCGCACGGCCGCCGCTCCCCGCGCGTCGGCACCCTCCGCGGACGGAATCGGACCAAATCGGGCGCAAGCGCCACCGCCGCAGCGCTCGCCGACTCCGCCCGCGGCGACGGGGGGAATCGTCCTCCCCGAGCGACGCGGATGTCGCGTGCAGTGGCGCCATGCGCGCGCAGGAGACCGGGAGCGGTTCGAACGGGCGTCCGCCTTCGGCTATACGATTGCACAAGAGGAGCGGGCCCGGAAACGACTGGTACACGGTGCGGAATCAGAAGCACGTAAACACCGCACCGATTCGCTACGCGCTGCTAAGATGGCGGAATTTGGTATGGCACTATCTTCCGCAGGTGTGTTAGATTGCCCGCTCCCCGCGTCCCGGAGCCGCCGCGCACCGAGGTACGCGCGCGCGTGATGCGTGCCGCCGCGACCCTGCGGCGGCGTTCACTACCGGCTCGCAGGCAGTTTTGCAGAACGACACGGCACCAGCACGGGTGCCCACGCGGCAGGTGCTGCGCGAGATGCGCCCCTTCTCCGTGCTCTGGATCGGACAGCTCGTTTCCGGGCTGGGATCGGGGCTCACGGGGTTTGCCCTCCCCGTCTGGATCTACCAGCAGACGGGCTCGGCCGAGGCGTTCGGGCTGCTGTTCTTCGCGGCCACCGTCCCCGCCGTGCTCATGTCGCCCTTCGCGGGCGCGCTGGTGGACCGCTGGGACCGCAAGTGGGTGCTGCTGGCCAGCGACGGCATCGCCGCGCTGATGTCCATCGCCATTGCGGCGCTGGTGTTCACGGACACCTTCGAGATCTGGCACCTGTTCGTGATCTCGGTGCTGGGCTCGGCCGTGGGAACGTTCGCGGACCCGGCCTTTACGGCCACCATGGGCCTGCTGGTGCCGCGGCAGCACTTTACCCGCGCGTCGGGGCTGCTGCACACCAGCGGCGCCGTGGTGGGCATCCTGACGCCGCTGGTGGCCGGCGTGCTGGTGTCCACCATCGGGCTGGGCGGCATCCTGTTGATCGACTTCGTCACCTTCCTGGTGGCGGTGGTCACGCTGGCCACGGTGCACATCCCCCGGCCGCCCCCCAGCGGCGTGGCACGGCGCCCGCTGCTGCGCGAGGCGCACGACGGCTGGGCGTTCGTGCGGCGGCACCAGGGGCTGTTCATCCTGATGCTGTACTTTCCGGTGGTGAACCTGGCCACGCAGATGGCCAACCCGCTGTTCAGCCCCATGGTGCTCTCGTTCTCCACCCCGGCGCAGCTGGGGCTGGTGGTGTCGGTGAGCAGCGTGGGCATGCTGGTGGGCGGGGTGCTGCTGAGCGCGTGGGGCGGGCCCAAGCGGCGCGTGCGGGGAATGGTGATTGGGCAGGTGCTGGGGGCGATGTGCCTGGCGCTCATCGGGCTGCGGCCGTGGCTGCCGCTGGTGGCCGCGGGGATGTTCCTGAGCCTGCTCTTCATGCCCACGGCGCAGTCGTGCAGCCAGGCGCTGTGGCTGAGCAAGACGCCGCCGGAGATGATGGGCCGGGTAACGGCCATCCGCCGCATGCTGGCCCTTTCCACCACGCCCATCGCCGCGCTGGCCTGCGGGCCCCTGGCGGAGCGCGTGTTCAACCCGCTGCTGCTGCCGGGCGGGGCGCTGGCCGGCAGCGTGGGCCGCGTGCTGGGCGTGGGCCCGGGGCGCGGCATCGGCCTGATGTACGTGCTGATCGCCGGCTTCATGCTGGTGATGACCGGGCTGCTGTACGCGCATCCGCGCGTGCGGCGGCTGGAGGACGAAGTTCCCGACGCGGCCCCGGTGCGCCCCGCGCCCGAGCCCGTCATGCCCGCGCCGCAGACGGCGGCGGCGGGCGCCTGATCCCGCGGTACCTTTTCATCCTGAACCACCGACGGACCATGAGCAGCAGCGACGAGCGCGAAGACACGACGGTCTACGAGGCCGTGGTGAACCACGAGGAGCAGTATTCCATCTGGCCGGCGGACCGCGAGCTGCCGCTGGGGTGGAGCAAGGCCGGCAAGAGCGGGCTCAAGCCCGAGGTGCTGGCGTGGATCGAAGAGGTGTGGACGGACATGCGCCCCCTCTCGCTCCGCAAGAAGATGGAAGAGGCCGCGGCCCAGCAGGGCGGCCAGGCGTAACGCGCTCCGCCCGCCCGCGTGCGGCAGCGCACGCGGGCGGGTGACGGCGGACGACGCGCACCGGCTACCCCCTTTCCCATTTCCAGGGGAAGGGGTGTCCGCCCGCGTGCGGGCATCCGCATCCAGAACCAGACACGACACGAAAACCGGACGATGCCAGTGACCGACGAGGCAGCCGCCGCCACGCCCCTGAAGACGGTGGGCGTGGTGGGCGCGGGGGTGATGGGCGCCGGCGTGGCGCAGGACCTGGCGCAGACGGGGCACCGCGTGGTGCTGCTGGACCTGAGCGACCCGTTCCTGGCCCGCGCCCGCGCCGAGATCGAGCGCAACGTGCGCTTCCACGGCTTTTTCACCAAGCAGAAGGGCGGCCC
>DATING010001036.1:0-10465 GCA_035474555.1 Longimicrobium sp.
ATGCTGGAGCGCGGCGCCGACCTCATCGTCTCCATCCTCGCCATCATCAAGGCCGGCGGCTGCTACGTGCCGCTGGATCCCACCTATCCCGCCGAGCGGCTGGAGCTGATGATGGCGGACAGCGGCGTCCGCGTGCTCGTAAGCCACACCGGCCTCTCGTCCGCGCTGAACGCACCGGGCGTGCGCGTGGTGAACCTGGACGAGGCGGCGGAGGCGCTGGCGGCGCAGCGGGCGGATTCGCCGGAGAGCGGCGCCACGCCGGAGTGCCTGGCGTACATCTGCTATACCAGCGGCAGCACGGGGCGGCCCAAGGGGGTGATGGTGGGCCACCGCGAGGTCGTGCAGTTCGTGGTGCAAACGGACTACGTGCAGCTGCGGCCGGGCGACCGCGTGGCGCAGGCCAGCAACGCCAGCTTCGACGCGCTCACCTTCGAGGCCTGGGGCGCGTTCCTGAACGGCGCCACGCTGGTGGGCATTCCCCGCGACGTGCTCCTTTCCCCCGCCGCCCTGCGCGACCTGCTGCGCGCGGAGCGGATCACCACGCTGTACCAGACGACGGCGCTGCTGAACCAGCTCTCGCGCGAGCAGCCGGACATCTTCGCCACCCTGCGCGAGGTGCTGCACGGCGGCCAGCAGGCGGACGCGGACGCCATCCGCCGCCTCATCCGCACAGGCGGCAAGCCCCAGCGCCTGCTGCACGTGTACGGGCCCACGGAAACCACGGGGTGGTGCTCGTTCGAGCAGGTGGACCACGTGGCGGACGACGCGCTCACCGTGACCGTGGGCCGGCCCATCGGCAACGCGCGCATCTACGTCCTGGACCGCGCGCTGCGCCCCGTCCCCGCCGGCGTGCCGGGCGAGGCGTGGGTGGGCGGCGGCGGCGTGGTGCGCGGCTACCTGGACCGGCCGGGGCTCACGGCGGCGCGCTTCGTCCCCGACCCGTTCGCGACGGAGCCCGGCGCACGCATGTACCGCACGGGCGACCGCATGCGCTGGACGACGGCGGGGGTGCTGGAGTTCATCAGCCGCCTGGACGAGCAGGTGAAGATCCGCGGATTCCGCATCGAGCCGGGCGAGGTGGAATCCGTCGTCTCCGCCCACCCGGACGTGCGCGAGGCCCGCGTCATCGTCCGCGAGGACGAGCCCGGCGAAAAGCGGCTGGCCGCCTACGTCGTCGGCGGCGTCACGGGCGACGCCCTGCGCGCGTACCTGCGGCGGAGCATGCCCGAGTACATGGTGCCGGGCGCGATCGTCGTCCTGGACGCGCTTCCCCTGACCCCCAACGGCAAGCTGGACGTCCGCGCCCTCCCCGCGCCGGAGCGGGCCGTGGCGGACCGGTACGTGGCGCCGCGCACGCCCGTGGAACAGGCGTTGGCGGAGATCTGGGGCGAGGTGCTGAACCTGGACCGCGTGGGGGTGGAGGACAGCTTCTTCGAGCTGGGCGGCCACTCCCTGCTGGTGATGCGCGTCGTTTCACGCATCCGCCAGGTGCTGGGCGTGGAGCTGCCCCTGCGGGCGGTGTTCGAGGCGCCGTCGGTGGCGGCGCAGGCGGAGCGCGTGCAGGCCCTCCGCCACGGGGGTCAGCCGCTGCTCCCCCCCGTGGTGCCGGCGGAGCGGACAGATGCGCTGCCGCTTTCCTTTGCGCAGGAGCGGCTCTGGTTCCTGGACCGCCTGGAGCCCGGCAGCGCGTTCTACAACATCCCCTGGGCGCTGCGTCTGCGCGGGGCGCTGAACGCGGCCGCGCTGGAGCGTGCGCTGGGCGAGATCCTTCGCCGCCACGAGTCGCTGCGCACCACCTTCGCGGAGCGCAACGGCGTGCCGGTGCAGGAGGTCGCGCCGTTCTCCGGCTTCGTGCTCCCCGTGGACGACCTGTCGGCGCTGGACGAGCGCGCGCGTGAGGCCGATGTCCGCCGGCGCGCCGCGGCGGATGCGGCGCGCCCGTTCGACCTGGCCGCCGGCCCGCTCTTTCGCGCGGCGCTCCTCCGGCTGGCGGACGGCGACCACGTGCTGCTCACCTGCATGCACCACATCGTCAGCGACGGGTGGAGCATGAACGTGCTGGCCGGCGAGCTGACGGCGCTGTACGGCGCGTTCAGCCAGGGCGCCGGGTCGCCGCTGCCGGAGCCGGCCGTGCAGTACGCGGACTTTGCCGTGTGGCAGCGCGAGCACCTGCGCGGCGAGGTGCTGGACCGGCAGATCGCGTACTGGAAGGGGCAGCTGGCCGGCGCCCCCGCGCTGCTGGAGCTGCCGGCGGACCGCCCGCGCCTCGCCGTGCAGCGCTACCGCGGCGCGTACGAGACGGCGGAGTTCCGCGAGGGGCTGGTGGAGCGGCTGGAGGCGCTGGGCCGGCGCGAGGGGGCCACGCTGTACATGGTGCTGCTGTCCGCGTACCAGGTCCTGCTGGGCACGTACGCCGGGACCGACGACGTCGTCGTCGGCAGCCCCATCGCCGGGCGCACGCGGGCGGAGACGGAGGGGCTGATCGGCTTCTTCGTCAACACGCTGGTGCTGAGGACGGACCTGTCGGGCGATCCGGGCTTCCGCGAGGTGGTGGCACGGGTGCGGGCCAGCACGCTGGCCGCGTACGAGCACCAGGACGTGCCCTTCGAGCGGCTGGTGGCGGAGCTGGAGCCCGAGCGCAGCATGAGCCATGCGCCGCTCTTCCAGGTGCTCTTCGCCCTCAACGACGCCGGGGGGGCCGGCGCCGCGTTCCCCGGGCTGGAGGCCCAGGGGATGGCGCCGGCGCTGGACACGACCAAGTTCGACCTGTCGCTGGGCGTGTCGGTGGACGGGAACCGCATGGGCGCGGGGCTGGAGTACAGCACGGACCTGTTCGACCGCGCCACGGCCGCGCGGATGCTGGGGCACCTGGATCGCGTGCTGGAGCAGGTCGCGGAGGATGCGGATCGCCCGCTGTCCCAGCTCGACATGCTCGGTGTGGGCGAGCGTGCGCGGGTGCTGGAGGCGTGGAACGACACCGCGTCGGCGTATCCCGCCGATCAGGCGATCCACGCGCTGTTCCAAGAGCAGGCTGCGCGGACGCCGGATGCCATCGCGCTCGTCTTTGGGGATGCGTCGCTGACCTACCGCCAGGTGGATGCACGCGCGAACCGGCTCGCCAACCACCTCGCCGCGCGTGGCGCCGGGCCGGAGACGCGCGTGGCGGTCTCGCTGGAGCCGGGCGTGGAGATGGTCATCGCCTTGATCGCCATCCTCAAGGCGGGCGGGGCGTACGTGCCGCTGGACCCGGCGTATCCGGCGGAGCGGCTGTCGTTCATGCTCGCTGATTCCGGCGTCGCGCTGCTGATCACCCGGGATGCGCTGCGCGGCGTGCTTCCCGTGCAGGGCGGCGTCCGCGTGGTGAGCGTGGATGGCGATCTCGCGGAAATCACCGCCGCGGGCGATGCGGCGCCGGCGCGTGGCGCGGGTGGGGTGGATGCCGGGGGTGCCGGTGCCCTGGCGTACGTCATCTACACCTCGGGCTCCACTGGCAGGCCCAAGGGCGTGGCCGTGGAGCACCGCGCCATCGTGCGGCTGGTGCGCGGGACGGACTGGATGCAGCTGACGGCGGCGGACCGCGTGGCGCAGGCATCCAGCGCCTCGTTCGATGCCGCCACGTTCGAGGTCTGGGGCGCGCTCCTGAACGGCGCCGCGCTCGTCGGCATCCCCAAGGAAATCGCGCTCATCCCGTCCGAACTGGGGCGGACGATCGACACGCAGCGCATCACGGCCGCCTTCCTGACGACGGCGCTCTTCAACCAGGTCGCGCGCGAGCTGCCCACGGCGTTCTCGCCCCTGCGCCACCTGCTGTTCGGCGGTGAGGCGGTGGACCCCGATGCCGTGCGGCGTGTGCTGGCGGCAGGCGGTCCGGAGCGGCTGCTGCACGTCTACGGGCCCACGGAGAACACCACCTTCAGCAGCTGGCACGCGGTGACGGAGGTGCCGGACGGCGCCGTGACCGTCCCCATCGGCCGTGCGGTGGCGAACTCGTCGCTGCTGGTGCTGAATACGGCCATGCGCGCGGTGCCCGTCGGCATCCCCGGCGAGCTGTACGTGGGGGGCGACGGATTGGCGCGTGGCTACCTGGGCCGGCCTGCGCTCACGGCGGAGCGCTTCGTCCCGCACCCGTTCGCGTCCATGCCGGGCGCGCGGCTGTACCGCACCGGGGACCGCGTACGGTGGCTGGCGGACGGCGTGATCGAGTACCTGGGCCGGCTGGACGGGCAGGTGAAGATCCGTGGCTTCCGCATCGAGCCGGGCGAGATCGAGGCGGTGCTGCGCCGGGCGCCCGGCGTGGCCGACTGCGCCGTGCTGGTGCGCGAGGACGCGCCCGGTGACAAGCGGCTCGTGGCGTACGTCGTCGGCGATGCGGATGCCGAGACGCTGCGCACACACCTGCGCGGCACGCTGCCGGACTACATGGTGCCGGCCGCGTTCGTCCCCCTGGAGACGCTCCCGCTGAACGCCAACGGCAAGGTGGATCGCAGGGCCTTGCCCGCGCCCGACTTCGCCGCGGACGCCGGTGCGTACGTGGCGCCGCGCACCCCGGCGGAGGAGGTGCTGGCCGGCATCGTCGCCGAGCTGCTGCGCGTGGAGCGCGTGGGCGTGCACGACAGCTTCTTCGACCTGGGCGGGCACTCGCTGCTGGCGACGCGCGTGGTCTCGAGGATGCGCGAGGTGTTCGGCGTGGAGATGCCCCTGCGGGCGCTCTTCGAAGGCCCCACGGTCGCGGAGCTGGCGGAGCGGGTGGAATCCATCCGCCGCGCGGGACAGCCGGAGCTGCCGTCCATCGTGCCGGTGGATCGGACGGATGCGCTGCCGCTCTCGTTCGCGCAGGAGCGCCTGTGGTTCCTGGACCAGCTGGAGTCGGAGAGCGCCTTCTACAACGTCCCCGCCGCGCTGCGGCTGCGCGGCGCGCTGGACGCCGCGGCGCTGGAGCGCACGCTGGCGGAGATCGTCCGCCGCCACGAGGCGCTGCGGACCGTCTTTCCCGAAGTGAACGGCGCGCCCGTGCAGCGGGTGCTCCCCTTCGCCGGCTTCGTGCTCGCGGCGGACGACCTGTCGGGGCAGGAGGACGCGGCGCGCGAGGCCGAGGCCGTCCGCCGCGCGCGCGAAGACGCCGGGCGTCCGTTCGACCTGGCCCGCGGCCCGTTGTTCCGCGCGTCGCTGCTGCGGCTGGCGGCGGACGATCACGTGCTGCTGCTGTGCATGCACCACGTGGTCAGCGACGGGTGGAGCATGGGCGTGCTCTTCGGCGAACTGTCGGCGCTGTACGGCGCCTTCGTGGCCGGCGAGCCGTCGCCGCTGCCGGCGCTGGCGGTGCAGTACGCGGACTTCGCGGTCTGGCAGCGCGCGCACCTGCAGGGCGCCGTGCTGGAGGGGCAGATCGCGTACTGGAAGGGGCAGCTGGCGGGCGCCCCCGCGCTGCTGGAGCTCCCCGCGGACCATCCGCGCCCCGCCGTGCAGCGCTACCGCGGCACGCGGGAGCCGGTGGAATTCCCTGCCGCCCTGGCGGAGCGGCTGGAGGCGCTGGGCCGCCGCGAGGGCGCCACCCTGTACATGGTGCTGCTCGCCGCCTTCCAGGTGCTGCTGGGCAAGTACGCGGGCACGGACGACGTGGTGGTGGGCAGCCCCATCGCCGGCCGCACGCGGGGGGAGACGGAGGCGCTCATCGGCTTCTTCGTCAACACGCTCGTGCTGCGGACGGACCTGTCGGGCGATCCCGGCTTTCGCGGCGTGCTGCGGCGGGTGCGCGCGGCCACGCTGGCCGCGTACGAGCACCAGGAGGTCCCGTTCGAGCGGCTGGTGGCGGAGCTGGCCCCGGAGCGCAGCATGAGCCACGCGCCGCTGTTCCAGGTGCTCTTCGCGCTGCAGAACGCCGGCGCCGCCGCGGCCGGCCTGGCCGGCCTGCGGACGGACGCGGTCGTCCCGGAGGGCGACACCGTCAAGTTCGACATGTCGCTGGCCCTGGCCACGCACGGGGGCGCCCTGCGCGGCGTGCTGGAATACAGTACGGACCTGTTCGAGCGCGCCACCATCGTGCGCATGACCGCGCACCTGGAGCGGGTGCTGGAGCAGGTGGCGGAGGATGCGGACCGTCCCCTCTCGGCGCTGGACCTGGCCGGGCCGGCGGAGCGGGCGCAGGTGGAGGCGTGGAACGCGACGGAGCGGGAGTACCCGCGCGACGCGTGCATCCACACCCTGTTCGAGGGGTGGGCCGCGCGCACCCCCGATGCCCTGGCGCTGGAGTTCGGGGACGCGTCGCTCACCTACGCCGCGCTGGACGCGCGTGCCAACCGCCTCGCGCACCACCTGCGGCGCCATGGCGTGGGCCCCGAGGTGCGGGTGGCGCTCTGCCTGGAACGCGGCCCCGACCTGGTGGCCGCCGTGCTGGGCATCCTCAAGGCCGGCGGCGCGTACGTGGGGCTGGACCCGGCCTACCCGGCCGAGCGGCTGGCGTACATGCTGGCCGACTCCGCCGCGGCCGTGCTGGTGACGCGCGAGTCGCTGCGGGGCGCGCTCCCTGCGCGCGAGGGGCTCGTGGTCGTCAGCGTGGACGGGGCGGCGGCGGAGATCGCGGCGGAGAGCACGGAACGCCTGGTCGCCGGGACGGTGCCGCGGAGCCTGGCGCACGTCATGTACACGTCCGGCAGCACGGGCACGCCCAAGGGCGTGGCCATCGAGCACGGGAGCGTCGTGCGGCTGGTGCACCACGCGGGGTACGCGCGGCTGGGGCCGGACGAGGTGATCCTGCAGGCGGGTCCCATCTCGTTCGATTCGTCCACGCTGGAGGTGTGGAGCGCGCTGCTGATGGGCGGGCGGCTGGCCATCCTGCCCTCGGGCGCGCCGTCGCTGGCGGAGCTCGGGACGCTGATGCGCCGGCACGGCGTCACGCTGGCGTGGCTCACGTCCGGCCTGTTCCAGGCGATGGTGGAGGAGCGGCTGGAGGACCTGGGCGTGCTCCGGCAGGTCATGTCCGGCGGCGACGTGCTCCCCGCGTGGCACGTGATGAAGGTGCGCGAGCGCTTTCCGCACATGCGCATCGTGAACGGCTACGGTCCCACCGAGAACACGGTCTTCACCTGCTGCTACACCATTCCGGACGGGTGGAGCGGCGCCACCCTCCCCATCGGCGGCCCGGTGGCGAACACGCGGGTGTACGTGCTGGACGGGACGCTGCGCCCCGTACCCATCGGCGTGCCCGGCGAGCTGTTCGCGGCGGGCGACGGGCTGGCCCGCGGCTACCTGGGCCGGCCGGCGCTGACGGCGGAGCGCTTTCTTCCCGATCCGTCCGTGCCCGGCGGCCGGATGTACCGCACGGGCGACCTGGGGCGGTGGCTGCCGGACGGGCTGGTGGACTTCCGCGGCCGCATCGACACGCAGGTGAAGATCCGCGGCTTTCGCATCGAACCCGGCGAGGTCGAGGCGCTGCTGCGGGGGATGGACGGGGTCCGCGATTGTGCCGTCATCGTGCGCGAGGACGTGCCGGGGGACAAGCGCCTGGTCGCGTACGTCGTGGGCGATGCGGATGCGGACGGGCTGCGCGCGCACCTGCGCGGCACGCTCCCGGACTACATGGTTCCCGCCGCGTTCGTGACGGTGGATGCGCTGCCGCTCACGCCCAACGGCAAGCTGGACCGCAGGGCGCTCCCCGCGCCGGACTTTTCGGCGGCGGACGCGTACGTGGCGCCGCGCACGCCCACGGAAGAGGTGCTGGCGGGCATCTGGGCGGACACGCTGCGGCTGGAGCGGGTGGGCGCGCAGGACGGCTTCTTCGACGTGGGCGGGCACTCGCTGCTGGCCACGCGCGTGGTGTCGCGCGTCCGGCGCGACCTGGGCGTGGAGCTGCCCCTGCGCACGCTGTTCGAGCGGCCGGTGCTGGCGGAGCTGGCGGCGGAGATCGACCGCCTGCGCGGCGCGGGCGGCGAGGCGGACGCGGCGCCGATCATTGCCGTGGAGCGCGGGGGCGACCTGCCGGTGTCGTTCGCGCAGGAGCGGCTGTGGTTCGTGGATGCGCTGGATCCGGGAAGCCCGGTCTACGCGATGCCCATGTCCTACCGCCTGACGGGCTTGCTGGACGAGGATGCGCTGCGCCGCACGATCACGGAGCTGGTGCGCCGCCACGAGCCGCTGCGGACGAGCGTCCCGGCCGTGGATGGCGTGCCCCGGCAGCGCATCGCCCCGCCCCCGGCGGAGTTCGATCTGCCGGCCACGGATCTCCGTGACATGGCGGAGGATGCGCGCGCGGCGGAGGCCCGCCGCCTCCTGTCCGCGTCGGCCGCGCACCGCTTCGACGTGGCGCGGGGGCCGCTGTTCCGCGCGGAGCTGGTGCGGCTGGCGGACGACGAGCACCTGCTGCTGATGAACCTGCACCACGTCGTGGGCGACGGCTGGTCCCTCGGCGTGCTCATGGAGGAGCTGGCGGCGATCTACGGGGCGTTCTCGCGCGGCGAGCCCTCGCCGCTGCCGGCGCCCGCGCTGCAGTACGCGGACTATGCCGCGTGGCAGCGCACGCAGCTGAGCGGCGCGGCGCTGGAGCGGCAGACCGAGTTCTGGCGGCGCACGCTGGACGGCGCGCCCGCCCTGCTGGAGCTGCCGACGGATCGTCCGCGGCCGCCGCTGGAGACGCACCGCGGCGCCCTGGAGACCCTGCGCGTGCCGGCGGAGCTGGCGCAGGGGATCCACGCGCTCGCCCGGCGCGAGGGCGGCACGCTGTTCATGGTGCTGCTGGCCGCGCTGGACGTGGTGCTGGGGCGTCTCTCGGGGCAGGAGGACGTGGTCGTGGGCACGCCCATCGCCGGCCGCACGCGGGCGGAGACGGACCGGATGATGGGCCTGTTCCTGAACTCGCTGGCCCTGCGCACGGACCTGTCGGGCGATCCGACGTTCCGCGAGCTGCTGGGCCGCGTGCGGGAGGCCACGCTGGCCGCCTACGCGCACCAGGACCTGCCCTTCGAGCGGCTGCTGGAGGAGCTGCGACCGGAGCGCAGCCTGGCGCACGCGCCGGTGTTCCAGGTGATGCTCAACCTGCTCAACTTCCAGGGCGGCGAGCTGTCCATCCCCGGCCTGGAGGTCGCGGGGGCGGAAGCCAACCCGCAGATCACCAGCAAGTTCGACCTGACGCTGTACGTGCGCGAGTCGGAGGAGGGGATCGGCATTCACCTGGTCTACGCGGCGGACCTCTTCGACGCGGCGCGGATGCGCGAGCTGCTGTCGCAGATGGAGGGCGTGCTGCGGCAGGCTTCGGACGCGCCGGAGACGCGCATCGGCGCGCTGGCGCTGGCCACGGACGCCGCGCGCGCCGTGCTGCCGGACCCCGCCGCGCCCCTGGACGACAGCTGGCGCGGCGCCGTGCACGAGGTGTTCGCCGCCCAGGCGCGCCGGACGCCGGACGCGCTCGCGGTGGAGGACCCGCGCGAGCGCTGGAGCTACGCCGAACTGGATGCCGCGACGGATGCCATCGCCCGCTATCTCGCGGACGGCGGCGTGGGCGTCGGCGACGTCGTGGCCATCACGGGCCACCGCAGCGCGGCGCTCGTCCGCGGTCTCATCGGCACCATGAAGAGCGGCGCGGCGTTCCTCGTCCTCGATCCGGCGTATCCGGCCGCGCGGCTGGTGGATTACGTCCGCATCGCGAAGCCCGCCGCGCACCTGCACCTCTCCGCCGCGGCCGATCTGCCCGGCGAGATCCAGGCGCTGCTGGCGGAGACCGTCCGTGCATCCGCCGTCCTCAACCCCCGCGGGGACGGATCGGCGGATGAGGTCGCCTCGGTGGATGGCATCGACGGCCTCGCATCCGCCGCATCTCCCGTGTCGGTGGAGGTGGGCCCGGACACGCTCGCGTACCTCTCCTTCACCTCCGGGACGACGGGCACGCCGAAGGCGGTGATGGGGCGGCACGCGTCGCTCACGCACTTTACCCCGTTCCTGGCGCGCAGCTTCGGGCTGACGGCGAACGATCGCTACAGCCTGCTCAGCGGCCTGGCGCACGACCCGCTGCACCGCGACGTCTTTACCCCGCTCCAGACGGGCGCCGCGGTCGTCGCGCCGCTGCCGGATGAAGTCGGCACGCCGGGCTACCTGGCGCGGTGGATGCGCGAGGCGGGGATCACCGTCACACACCTGACGCCCGCCATGGGCCAGCTGCTGGCGGACGCGGCGGAGGGCGAGCGCATTCCGTCGCTGCACCGCGCGTTCTTCGTGGGCGACGTCCTGCGCCGCGCGGACGTGGCGCGGCTGACGGCGCTCGCGCCCGCGCTCCGCGTGGTGAACTACTACGGATCGACGGAAACCCAGCGCGCCGTCTCGTACCACGAGGTGGAGCCGGAGCTGGAGCCCAAGGAGGTCATCCCGCTGGGCAAGGGGCTGCCGGGCGTGCAGCTGCTGGTGCGCAATGCATCCGGCGCCATGGCCGGCATCGGCGAGGTGGGCGAGATCTGGATGCGCTCGCCGCACCTGGCCGCCG
>DATING010001037.1:0-4004 GCA_035474555.1 Longimicrobium sp.
CTGTCCGTGCGCGCGCGGCCCCATCCCGCGCCGCCGCCGTACAGCAGCCATTCGCCCACGTAGCGGTTCTGCAGCGAGCCCTCGCCGCCCGTGCCCGGGAGCGGCCGGTACATGGAGCGCGGCGCCGCCCGCCGGCCATCGCCCAGGGCGGAGAGGGGGACGCGCAGCAGGGCCAGCCGCCCTTCCGCGTACTCCGATCCCCACATCGACTCGCCATCCGCGTCCGCCGCCGTCAGCACGTTCAGGTGCCCGTCTCCGCTCTCCAGGAACGACATCTGGTCGATGGGCGCGCCCGTGACGCGCAGCCCCGTGGGCGCGGTGCCGTCCAGGGGCATGCGGTACAGCACGGACTCCGGCGGCCCGTCCTCCTCGTTCTCCGTCCACCGGAACTGCGTCGCCCACACGTACACGGAGGTCGGGGACACGTAGAACACGCGCCCCTCCGGCCCGTACAGCGCGGTGGATTCGCAGCGCAGGTCGTCCCCGCCCAGGGTGCACACGGTCACGGTGTGCAGCGTCAGGTCGCCCTCCACGTACAGGGGGCCGGCGGCGCGGTACACGCGCGTGGCGGATGCCGTCCGCTGGAACGCCGAGTCTGCCCCGCCCCACCGGCGCACGGCGGGAAAGCTGGCGAAGGGGTCCTCGTCGTCCAGGTCCACCGGGATGGGTGCGTAGAAGATGAGGCGATCGCCGATGAGCCGGCTGGCGTAGTTGCGCGACGAGTAGTAGTCCCCCGAGCGCATGTGATACGTGGCGCGGTGCGCCAGGCTGCCGTCCGCGCCGATGCGGAACAGCCCCAGCTCCGTGCCCCCGCGCGCGTAGCTGAAGCCGATGACGACCACGTTGTCACCGGAGACGAGCATCTCGTCGTACCACGCCGAGCGCGGGTCGATGTCCGGCCCGAACGCGTCCACCGCGGCCACCGGCTGCAGCGTGTCGCCGCCGATGCGCACGGTGAACAGCCGCCCGCGCCGCAGCACCACCAGGTGGTCGCCGTGCACCTTGACGATGCCGCCCTCGTCCACGCCCACGTGCTGCACGTTGGTCACGGACTCGGCCGCCCCGGTGGCCGTCTGCGCCGGCGCGGCCGGCGTCGGGGCCGAAGGCGCGGAGGGCGCCGACGGAGCGGAAGGCGCCGACGGAGCCGAGGGGGGCGGAGGCGGCGGAGGCGGCGGCGGCGGAGGAGGGGGTGGAGGGGGCGGCGGCGCGTCCTCCAGCATCTGCTGGTACTCGCGCTGGAGGCGGCGGTTGAACTCCAGGTACTCCGCCTCGCTGCGGAACGCCCGGAGCGTGGGCCCGCCCGCGCCGGGCGCGGGGCCCGATGCAGGCGCGGCGCATCCGCCCAGCGTGGCGGCGCAGAACGCGGAGGCGAGGATGAGGCGTGATCGCGTCATGGGGGGTGCAGCGGCGGAGGGAACCCGCGGAACGGCCGCGCGGCATGGGGCCGCGGCGGCAGGGGTGATTCTACGATTCTACGATTATGCGCAGCCGGCGCTGATACGGAAAGTAGCCTCAGCGCGGCGGGATAACGCTCCATTGTTTTCCTGAGGGAGGCGCCGGCGGTTCCATCCCGTCCTGGAGCCATGGCGCCGACCGAAGGATCTCCTCGCCCGCTGCACGAGAGCCGCCTCGCCGACGGACGGTGACCGCGGCACGCCCCCAGCCGGGCGAATGAATTCGCTGCAACAAGCACACGAAGTCCACCTGCGTGGACTCCCTGCACCGGGCGAGTGCCACGTGGCTGACGAAGTCCGTCGATCGGCGGCCTTTCCTTTTCCGCGGAGCGGACGGAAGGTGGGATAGCGGAGAACAACACCGACGGGCCGCGAACCCGCATCGGTGATGACCACCCGCTCACCGGCTCCGCGCCGCGACGGTTCTCGCCGTGGTGTCCGCGGAGGCGGACAGCGTGAAGTTGTAGCCGCGAATTCATTCGCTCCTGCCACACCGCGCATCGCACCCCGCTCCCACGACCCGCCGCGGATCACAATCTCGTCCGCTCGCGCCGCGCTGTTCGTCCATCACCGCCGTCCTGCCCGACGGATCGGCCATCCATCCGCGCGCGCCTCCATCCGCTTCGCCCACTCGGCGCGGGCGGCGCGGAGGGTGTCGAGCTTCTCGTCCACGGCGGGCGCGAGGGGCAGCTCGTCGGCGATGGCGGCCAGCTCCTCCGCCTCGCGCCAGTGCTGCTCCAGCTCCGCCAGCTCCCCCTCCATGGCGCGCCGCTCCGCGTCCTCGTGCGCGGCCATCTCCATCGCCAGCCGCAGCTCCACGGGCATGTCCCACACGTCACGGTGCCCGGCGCCGATCCGCCGCGCGTCCTCCTCCGCCCGCTCCAGGAACCGCTCCGCGGAGTGCGCCCGGTCGATGCGGCGCACGGCATCCCGCACCTGCCCGCGCGGGGCACCGGCCCCGTTGGCGCGCGCCATCAGCACGGCCAGGGCACGCAGGGCGCGCGGCCCCGTCAGCACGTGGTGGCGCGCCTCGCCCCACTCGTACGCGCTGACCAGCTGCTCCCCGACCGCCGCCATCATCGGCAGGGGAAGGTAGGTGCGCACGTGCAGCGCCCACGCGCGCCCCGCCGTGCGGTCCTGCTCCGGCCGCAGGCGCACACGGTCCAGCGAGCGCCCGCCAGCCAGCATCACCGCGCCCGCGTCGTCGCGCAGGCCCTGCTGCGCCCGGCGCGTGTCGAACCAGTCCGCGCCCCGCGGAAGGCCGCGCTTCTTCCACTCCGCCGCGGCCAGGACGGGAAGCCCCACGAGCGCCGCGGCGGGCGCCACGAGCATCCCCGCGCCCACGCCCAGCGCAATGCCACCCACGGAGGCGGCGGAAAGCCACGCCCGCTTCTGCCGCCCGCGGAACTGCGCCCCGTAGCGCCACGCGGCGAACTCCGGCCGCAGGGGACGCCCCACGCGCACCAGGTCCGTGCCGTCGCGCAGCCGCGCCAGGCCGATGTTGTCGGTGGAGGTGCGGATGCTCGTGTCGCGAAAGCGGCGCTCGCACTCCTCGATGGCCTCCCAGCGCTCCTCCAGCGCGGAGAGGTTCCATCGCCCGCACGTCGGGCACACGGCCCACAACCGCCCTTTCTCCGCGTCGAACGCCAGCCGGGTGCCCACCGGAAAGTGCTCGATGCTCTCGTTCTCGCCCAGCCCGCCGTGGCAAAAAATGCAGGTGGAGTACATGCTCGGTGGATGAAGATCGCCGGTTGCGGGCGGGGATCGTCCCCGCCCTGGCCACGTGATACGCGGCGCGGACGATGGAGGTTGCGAGTAGCTGCTACTCCCGCCCGCGCGCCCCGATCCGGGTGGGATTTCCCGTCGCAGGCGGAGGGTGAGCGAATGATTTCGCGGCTACAACTTCACACGTCGGCCTCCGCCGACACCACGGCGAGCGGGAGAGGCCCGTTCGCGACGCGGGTTTGCCATCCGGCAGAGGCTGGGGTGTATACCCTCTCCCACGCAGTTTGTGGGAGAGGGTGGACGAGCCTAAGCGAGGCCGGGTGAGGGCCATCGGCGGCCCGTGCGAGGGTGCCCGGCAGGGTGCAAGATCGCGCACGGCGAGAGCGATTAAATTCGCGGCTACAACTTCACACGGTCGGCCTCCGCCGACACCACTGCACGACGCGAGGCTGGGATCCGGCGTGATGACGAAAGCCCCGCCGGCAGGTGCGGGCGGGGCCTTGTCACGGGAACTGAATGGGATCTTCCGACAGCTCACGCCGGCCGGTAGGTGCCCCACTCGGCGCGGAGCGCGTCGCTGATCTCTCCGAGCGTCACCATCGCCTTTACGGCGTCGATGATGCGGGGTATCAGGCTGCCGGCAAGGCCGGTGCGGGATCTACCATCAGCCGCTGGAGCCAAGCGACGAAACGTTGTGCCTGCGGAGCTTGCGCGTCCAGATCACGTTTGCCAATCGCCTGGCCCATTGGCGAGCCTGGCTGCTCCTGCCATGCAAGCCAGGTATGGATGAGCGCTTTTGAACGATGCACAGGCGAGAATCGGCGC
>DATING010001038.1:0-2721 GCA_035474555.1 Longimicrobium sp.
GGATGATGCCTTTCCGCCGCCGCGCCGCCCTCGTCGTGTTCGCGCTCGTGGCGGGGGGATGCGCGCCCGCCGTCCGCGCCCATCCGCCCGTCGTTCCCGCCGGAGGGGAAGCGGTGGGGGAGGCGTGGGTCAGCGACCGGCTGTACTTCGGGCGCGGCATCCCGGGCGGTGGCACGGTTTCGGATACGGCATGGGCCGCGTTCCTGCGAGAGGCCGTCACGCCGCGCTTTCCCGCCGGGCTCACGGTGCTGCGCGGGGAAGGGCAGTGGCGCGACGAGGCCGGCGTCATCATCCAGGAAGCGACGTTCGTCCTGGAGCTGCTCCATCCCCCGGGCGCGGAGGCGGATGCGGCGCTGGACGAGATCGCGGCGGAGTACAAGCGCCGCTTTCGGCAGGAGTCGGTGATGCGCGTCCGTGCATCCGCGGACGTTCGATTCCACGAGGAGGAGTAGGCGATGAAGGTGATCCGGCTCACGCACCCGTCGGGGAGCACTGCAGAAGTGCATACGTACGGCGCGCACGTCACGTCGTGGATCCCGGCCGGGGCCGGCGAGGCGCTGTTCTTGAGCCGCGCGGCGAAGTTCGAGCCGGGCACGTCCATCCGCGGCGGCGTGCCCATCATCTTTCCCCAGTTCGCCGACACGGGGCCGCTCCCCAAGCACGGCTTCGCGCGGACGGAGGTGTGGGAGCGGGTGGATGGATCGGATTCCGCCGTCACCCTGCGCCTGCGCGACAGCGAGCGGACGCGCGCCATCTGGCCGCACGCCTTTCTCCTGGAGCTGTCCGTGGAGCTGGATGAACGGCAGCTCGCCGTGCGGATGACCGTCACGAACACGGGGGATGAGCCGATCTCGTGGACGGGCGCGCTGCACACGTACCTGCGCGTGGCGGATGCGCATCGCGCGACGGTGCACGGCCTGCGGGCCATCTCCTACCGCGACAAGCTCCGCGACGGGCAGACGTTCGTGGAGGAGGATGCGGAGCTGCGCATCCCGGAGGAGATCGACCGCGTGTACGTGTCCGCGCCCCACGAGCTGCGCGTACGGGACGATGCTGGCAACCGCACCCTCCTCGTCCGCGCGGAGGGATTCGCGGATGCGGTGGTCTGGAACCCCGGCGCGGAGGGCGCGGCGGCCTTTCCCGACATGGAGGCCGGCGAGGCGCGCGAGATGCTGTGCGTGGAGGCCGCGCAGGCCACCGACCCCGTCCGCCTGGCCCCCGGCGAAACGTGGCGCGGCGCGCAGGTCCTGGAACTGGCTTGATCGGCCGAACCCCGATCGGGATTGATTCCCGGCGGAGCGCCGCGCAGATTTTGCCGTGCGCGAACCCCTTGGGCGCGGCCGAAGGATCTACCGTGCAGGGCAGGGAGCCAGCCCATCCGCCGGTTCCTTGCGCGGCAGGCGAGGTCCTTCGGTTCGCGAATTTTGTTGCAGCGCGATCGTAACCCGGATGCGCGCACAGGAGTGTCATTCCGAGGGAGGCGCCCGCGGGATCTCCGTGGGTGCAGGATCTTCAGCGCCGACCGAGGAATCTACTCGCCCGCGCTCGTGCTCCGCTCAGCTTCTCGGACTCGCCCGTTGAAGCCGTTCGCCGAGGGCGCCGCTCGCGTGGAGGAGGGGCGCGGGCGGGTTCCTGGCTCGCCGCGGGCCACCAGGGCGGGCGGGTAGATTCCTCGGTCGGCGCACACGCATCCTGCACGCGTCGGCATCGCGCAGCGCCTCCCTCGGAATGACAGTGTCCGACGTGGCTGCAACTCATCGACAAGAGCCGGACAGCACCTCCGCGGGACGAGCAGTCGACCGTCCCAATCGATCGATCCTTTCCCATCCACACCCGAGCCTCCCATGCGTAGACTCCGCCGCATCCTCCCGCTCGCGCTGGTCCTGCTGACCGCTGCCTGCGCGCCGTCCGCCGTGCGCGCGCAGGCACCCGACACCACCCTCGTCGCGGAGGCCCGGGCGTTCATGGAGGCGTACGGGCGCGACCTGGCCGCGGGCAACCGCGAGGGCATCGCGGCGCGCTACGACCGCGGCGGCCCGTACATCATGTTCAACGGCGAGCGCGAGATGGTCCCGTGGGAGGAGCTCGCCACGCAGTACCGCACCACGTGGCGCGCTCCCGCGGCCTTCGAGTGGCGCGACCTGGTCTTTCTCCCGGCCGGACCGGACGCCGTGGTGGTGAACGGCCATTTCTTCTGGACGCGCCCGGAGAGCCCCGCGCCTACGCGCCTTCGCTACACCGCGCTGCTGGTGCGGCAGGACGGCGAGCTGCGCATCCGCTTGGAGGACGAGTCCGTGGCGCCGGCCCGCGCACCCGCCCCGCCCGCGACGCCGTGATGCTCGACGGCGGGGATGCCGAATCCTGGGCGTCCCCGCCCCCCGGCATGATCCTAACGGAATCCTCACGCAGCGGGACGGGGAAGGGGACGAGCCCGCGAAGGCGCTCCGCCCTCGCCGTCACCGCGCTGTGACACCAGCTTGATGCGGGGGCCTGATTGGTGCGAGGGGCCAACGTCTGAAAAGAACTTGCTTTGACAAACCAGCCCCGCGTGTCCATCTTACCCGAATGTCTTGCGAGCAGCTCCTCCAGCAAATCCGGCTGAACGGGACGGTCCCGCGGCACGTGGCCATCATCATGGATGGCAACGGCCGCTGGGCCCGCGAGCGCGGCCAGCCCCGCGAGTTCGGGCACCGCGCCGGCATGCGCGCCGTCCGCGCCGCC
>DATING010001039.1:0-3003 GCA_035474555.1 Longimicrobium sp.
AGATGCTGGTGGAGGCCGGCCAGCTGATCGACGAGGAGACCGCCGACGAGATCGAGGACGCCGGCATCCAGTCGGTGAAGATCCGCTCGGTGCTCACCTGCGAGAGCCGCCGCGGGCTGTGCGTGAAGTGCTACGGCCGCAACCTGGCCACGATGGGCATCGTGGACCCGGGCGAGGCGGTGGGCATTCTGGCCGCGCAGAGCATCGGCGAGCCGGGCACGCAGCTCACGCTGCGCACCTTCCACATCGGCGGCACGGCGGCGCGCATCGCGGCGACGACGGGGCGCAAGAGCAAGGTGGAGGGCGTGGCCCAGTTCGAGCGCATCACCACGGTGACCACGCCGGACGGCTCGCGCATCGTCACGAGCCGCGAAGGCGAGATCATCATGCGGACGCCCGAGGGCACGGTCCGCAGCCGGCTGGCGGTGCCGTACGGCGCCACCATCTCGGTAGAGGACGCGCAGCAGATCGCCGTGGGCGACACGCTGTTCTCGTGGGACCCGTACTCGGAGCCCATCGTGGCCGACTTTGGCGGCGTGGTGCGGTTCATCGACATCGTCGAGGACGAGACGGTGCGCGAGGAGCTGGACGAGAGCACGGGCCGCCGGCAGATGGTGATCATCGAGGACCGCAGCAAGAAGCTGCACCCCATGATCGAGATCATCGACGCCAACGGGGTGAAGGTCCGCGAGTTCATCGTTCCCGTGGGCGCGCAGCTCACGGTGCGTGACGGCGAGGCCATCCAGCCCGGCGCGGCGCTGGCCAAGCTGGCCCGCGAGGCGTACAAGACCCGCGACATCACGGGCGGTCTGCCGCGAATCGCGGAGCTGTTCGAGGCGCGCAAGCCCAAGGACCCGTCGGTCATCACCGAGGTGGACGGCACGGTTCGCTTCGGCGACATCAAGCGCGGCAAGCGCGAGGTGATCGTGATCCCGGAGACGGGCAACGAGCGGGTGTACGAGGTGCCGGTGGGCAAGCACCTTCGCGTGCACGAGGGCGACTTCGTGCGGGCGGGCGACCGCCTGAGCGAGGGTCCGGTGAACCCGCACGACATCCTGCGGATCAAGGGCCCGCAGGCCGTGCAGGAGTACCTGCTCAACGAGGTGCAGGAGGTCTACCGCCTTCAGGGCGTGAAGATCAACGACAAGCACATCGGCGTGATCGTGCGCCAGATGCTGCAGAAGGTGCGCGTGATGGAGCCCGGCACCACCGAGTTCCTGGAGGGCGAGACGGTGGACCGTACGGAGTACATGGACACCAACGCGCGCCACCTGCAGAGCGGCGGGGCGCCGGCGACCTCGGAGCCCCTGCTGCTGGGGATCACCAAGGCGTCGCTGACCACGCAGTCCTTCATCTCCGCGGCCTCCTTCCAGGAGACCACGCGGGTGCTGACCGACGCCGCCATCCGCGGCGCGCGCGACGACCTGCAGGGGCTGAAGGAGAACATCATCATCGGCCACCTGATTCCCGCGGGTACCGGCATCTACCGGTACAACGAGGTGACGTTCGGTGCCGAGGGCGAGCTTCCGGCGGGCGTGGAAGCGCCCGAGACGGTGGCCGCCAGCGAGACGGCGACCGTCACGGCGTAAGCCTCCGCGCTTTCGCCGGGAAGGTCTGGGCAGGAACGGAATGGCCCCGGGCAGCGATGCCCGGGGCCGTTTTCGTTTGCGTGAGGAGGATGGGTGCGGGGATGGGATGCGGGGATGGGAGACCCGCTCCGGAAGAGGGGGCGGGCGAGGGAGCGAATGAATTCGAGGCTACAACGTCACGCTGTCCGCCTCCGCGGACAAAGATCGAGAGAGGGGGGCTCCCGGCACGGTGCCGGAACTCCGCTCTACCGTATCCCGCCAGCGTGGAGCACATCCGTGCCGTCGCAGGCGTGAAGAATGCGCTCCGAATGGTGTCTAGACTGTCCATGGAATTTCGATTACATTGAGACGTCGCGAAAGACTCCGAACCGCGTGGGGCGACCATGGCAATCCGCATCGAAGACAACGAAACCGCGGTGCTTTCGCGGGAGCATCCCCAGGGCTCGGCCCCGGCCACGGTGGCGGGACCTCCCGCGGCGCTCGCTGCGCGGCAGGCTGAATGGCTGGCGCACCTGGATCAGCTGCCGCCCTACCGCCGCATCTTCCGGGAGAGAATTGTCGACGGATTGCGCCGCGTGTGGGACGGGCCGCCGGAGGAGCCGCTGACGGAGGAAGAGCTGCGGATGATCATGCAGCCGCCGGAGGAGGAAGCCGATCTGCCAGAGCTCGTCCCGCCGGACGACCCCGAGCGGCTGGCGTGGGAGGCGCACCTGCGCTCCGTCGGGATCCGGCCGGCTACGAAGTGGAATTTCCCGATCCGCGAACCGATTCGCAGGCCCAGCCTCTGGGAGAAGTTCAAGTACCGCGTCAGCCGGGGCTGGTGAGCGTGCTCTGTCCGAGCTGGTGCCTGAATTGTCTATCGGTTAGAGAGGATCGCATGTGAAAATCGAACTGTTCAACGGAGGTTCCGATGGCGACGAAGCTGGAGGAGACCGAGGCCGTAGATGAACTGGAGCCGGTGCCACCGGGACACCCGGGTCGAGCCGCATACGAGGAAAAGATGCTGGCGCTGGGAATCCAGCCGGCAACCCGCTGGGAGCCGCGTCCCGACCGGCGGGTGTTCCGGAAACCCGGCTGGCGGGAGTGGGTTCGCGCGCTCCGGGAATTCTGAGCAGCACTCGCCCGGCTCCCCTACGTGTCGCGGGCCGAAGTATCCCATCCCCCTGCACGCCGTGAAGCTTGACACCGGCGATCATCTGCTGAATATTCAGCACATCTGATCTCGCCCGTCTGTCCTCCCCCTCCTTCCCAGCCGCATGGACCTCCAGAGACCTGCCGGAATGAGCCGCCGCGAACGGCAGATCATGGACATCGTCTACCGGCGCGGCAGGGCGACGGCCGCGGAGGTGCTGGATGACCTTCCCGATCCACCGACGTACTCCGCCGTGCGCGCGGCGCTGCGGCTGCTGGAGGA
>DATING010001040.1:0-3232 GCA_035474555.1 Longimicrobium sp.
TGCCCGGTCACCGTCTGGCCGATGCTTACCGCCTGCATGCCCGTGCCGGGCTCCGTGCGCTGCGCCACGGCACTGGCCGCGTCCACCCGCAGGGTGTAGGCGCCGGACTCGTCCTTCCCGAACGAGTTGGCCTGGATGACGTACGTTCCCGAACGGTCCAGCCGCACGCGCAGCTCGGCGTTGCTCCCCGCGCCGCTGTCGTCGTCCTGGGCCAGACGCTGGAACTGCGACCCGAAGACCGTGCCCCACGAAAGGAACGGGTCAAAGGCGGTGGATTCCAGGCGGATGACGATCTCTTCGCCCGGCTGCCCCTGGTAGGTGTACAGGTCGTAGTGCGAGCCGTCCTGCAGCGTGGGATCGGACGCGTCCAGCCGCCCGGACACGGCCTGTCCGCGGCGGATGGCGTTGCCCGCGACCGGCCCGCCGCCCCCGCCCGTGCTGCGCACCGCCACGGTGTACGCGCCGGTGACGTTGGCGCGCAGCGAGTTGGCCCGGATCACGTAGCGGCCGTTGGCGCCCACCGTCACCCGCAGCTGCGAGTTGGTTCCGCCGGCGCCGTCGTCGTCGTGGTCCACGCCGTTCACGGCCGACGCCTCGTCCTCGCCCCCGCCCAGGTAGGCGTCGAAGTCGCTCGAGGCCAGCGTCACCTCGATCTGCTCGCCCGGCGTGCCCTGGTACGTGAACAGGTCGTAGAACGACTCGTCGGACAGCTTCGGATCGCCGGCGGCCAGCCGGCCCTGCACCGGCGCTCCCGCGCGGATGACGCCGGCCGTGGTCGTGCCGCCCCCACCGCCGCCGGCCGATTCGACCCGCAGGGTGTACGCGCCCGTGGAGTTGGCCGCGATGGAGTTGGCGCGGATGCCGAACTCCCCGCCGGCGCCCACCACCGCCTCCATGCGCGCGTTGGTGCCGCCGCCGCCGTCGTCGTTGCTGGCCTCGGGGGTGATGGTGCCGCCGCGGATGGTGCCGCCGCTCAGGTACGCGTCGAACGCGGACGACGACATGGTCACCGTGATGCGCTCGCCGGGGGTTCCGCGGTAGGTGTACAGGTCGAAGAACGAGCCGTCGTCCAGCCGGGTGTCGGACGAGGCCAGGGTGCCGCTGACGGTTTCGCCGGCACGGATGGCCCCGCCGTTGCCCGTGCGTCCGCCGCTGGACGGAGCCGGCGCAGGCGACGGAGCGGGGTTCGGACGCGGGCCCGGCGCGGGGGTGGGGCGCGGGCCAGGCGCGTTGCCCCCGGCCTGCACGGACAGCGTGTAGCGTCCCGTCTCGCCCGCCGACAGCGTGTTCACGCGGATCACGTACTGGCCCGTGGATCCCACGGTCGCCTGAAGGCGGGCGTTGGTGCCCCCCGCGCCGTCGTCGTCCGAATCCACGCTCGCCGCCGTGGGGCCGCCGCCCAGGAACGCATCGAAGGCGTCGGACATCAGGGTGATGGTAATGCGCTCGCCGGGGGTGCCGCGGTACGTGTACAGGTCGGCGAACGAGCCGTCGTCCAGCCGGCTGTCGGACGAGGTCAGCTCGCCCGTGACGGTTTCGCCGGCGCGGATGGTCCCGCCGCTGGACGGAGCCGGCGCGGGCGTCGGGCGCGGACCGGGCGCGGGCGCTCCGCCGGCCTGCACGGACAGCGTGTAGCGTCCCGTCTCCCCCGGCGAGAGCGTGTTCACGCGGATCACGTACTGGCCCGTGGAGCCCACGGTCCCCACCAGGCGGGAGTTGGTGCCGCCCGCGCCGTCGTCGTCCGAGTCGACGATCGCGTCCGTGGGGCCGCCGCCCAGGAACGCGTCGAAGGCGTCGGACATCAGGGTGATGGTGATGCGCTCGCCCGCCCGGCCCCGGTAGACGTAAAGGTCGTAGAACGAGTCGTCCGTCAGCTTGGGATCCGACGACGTCAGCTCGCCGGACAGGGTCTGCCCCGCCCGGATGGGCTGCTGCGCGTGCGCGGCACCGGCGCACAGCAGCGCCGCCACCGACAGGGGCATGAGAACAGCGCGTGCGAGGTTCATCGGGCGTGGGCTGGTGGAGTGTGAGCGGAAGTCACAGGCAGGCGCATCATCATAATCTGACACGAGAACCCGTGTCAGCCCGAGAGGTTCCATTGCGGCGGAGGAGCGACACGGGAGAATGCGGCGGGAAAGAGCGTCGATGGGAGCTTCGCAGCTTTTCACGGTTCCCACAAGGACCGGGTCCCTGGCGATCGGTGAGGCGCGACGGTATGCCTGCCGGGGCAGGTGCGATCGCCGCCCGCCTGGATGGCGCACGGCAGCCGCGGGCGCACTTCCCCGCGGCTGCCGTGTCTTCTTCTGCTGCCCCGGCCGTCGTCAGCGATCGCCGTGGCTCGCGGCCAGGTCGCGCAGGCGGATGGGCGGGCGCCCCACCAGCTGCTCCAGCGCGGGATCCACGGCGGCGAACTCACCGCCGCGGCTCGCGCGGTAAAAGCCGAGCACGATGTCCGCGGCGCGGGGCGGGGCGCCGCGCGCGGCCATGCGCGCCCGCAGCTCGTCGTCCGTCAGCAGGTGCCGGCGGACGGGCCGGCCCAGTACCTGGGCCGCGAGGCCGGCGAGGTCCAGCGACTCGGCGCCCGTGAGCGGCGGCGTGGGTCCGTCGAACCGGCCCTCGTCCGCCAGGATGGTCGCGGCCGCCGCCGCGAGGTCCGCGTGCGCCGTCCAGGAGACCGCGCCGTCCTCCGGCGCTTCCACCACGCCCGTCGTGCCCGCGTCCCCCAGGAAGCCGACGCCGCTCGACGCGTAAAAGCCGTTGCGCAGCGCCGTCCACGCGACGCCGCTCTCGGCCAGCATCGCCTCCGTCGCGGCGTGGTCGCGCATCGGGGGGAACGCCGACGCAGCGCTCGCGCCCATGTGGCTGGTGTAGACGATGCGCCGCGCGCCCGCCGCCCGCGCCGCGTCGATGGCCGCGCGGTGCTGGGCCAGCGTGTCGCCGCCGTACGCCGCCGCGTTGGAGGAAACCATCAGCACCTGCGTGGCGCCCTCGAAGGCATCCGCGAGGCTCGCGGGATCGGCGAAGTCGCCCCGGCGGACGTGGACGCCCAGCACCTCCAGGTCCGCCGCCTTCGCGGGATCCCGCACGCTGGCGCCCACCTGCTCCGGCGGGATGCGCGTGACGAGCTGTTCGACGATGGCCCGGCCGAGCTGGCCCGTGGCTCCGGTAACGATGATCACGATCGGGTTCTCTGGGATGAGGATCAGCAGCCGCTATCGCCGATATCAAATCA
>DATING010001041.1:0-9412 GCA_035474555.1 Longimicrobium sp.
CCCGCCACGGCAGGAACCGTGGCGGGCCTTTCGGGTGCTGCGGATCCGCGCGACTACACCGGGGCCAGCTCGCGGAGCAGGCCGGCGCGGGCCTCGGAGATGAGCAGGCGCACGCGCTCGCGCAGGGCGGGGACGTCTTCCAGCGTCATCCCCGTCGTCTCAATGGGCGGCAGCACGCGGGCGATGGCCGTGGCGCGGCCGAACACCCACGAGCCCTTGGCCAGCGCCGCGCGCGTCCCCGCCACGGCGATGGGCAGGATGGGGCAGCCCGTCTCCACGGCCAGGCGGAACGCCCCGTCGTGGAACTTTTGCACCTGGCCGTCGTTGCTGCGGGTGCCCTCGGGCATGATCATCACCGACACGCCCTTGCGCAGCCGGTCGCGGCACGCGAGCAACGCGTCCGACCGGCTGTTGGGATCGCCGCGGCGCACGGCGATGTCGCCGGCCATCCGCATCATCCACCCCATCAGCGGGATCTTGAAGATGGCTTCCTTGCTGAGCCACTTCATCTCCCACGGCAGGTGCGACAGCAGAAAGATGTCGGCGAAGCTCTCGTGGTTGCTCACGGCCACGTAGGGCCGCCGCGGGTCGTGGATGTGCACGCCCGTGGTGCGGAACCGCCAGAGGGGGTTCAGGGTGCTCACCAGCACCGCGGCGCGCCGAAACCAGCGCCCCACGACATAGCGGCCGGGGTCGCGGGTGGCGGTCACGGCATACACGAGTGCCATCCAGGGCACCCACACCAGCACGATGACGGATGCGCTGGCCCAGACCCAGAGCGAGATCAGGCGCTTCAGCATTGGTGAATCGAGGTCCATGCAGTCAACTCCTCCGGAGTGGGGGAGTCGTCTGCATACACCGGACCCCGGGTTCTGTGCGGCGGTGGGACGGAACCGCGGGGGACAGGTTACGGGGGACAGGGGACAGCCACCAACTGCGTTGTTGATGGCTGTAACCTGTAACCTGTCCCCTGTAACCCGCAGTTCAGTCTGTACCCGCAGTTCAGCAGGTGCCGCAGGCGCAGGCAGCACAGGCCACCGTCTCGGGGAACACCATCAGCCGCTCGATGGGGATGATGGCGCCGCACCCGTTGCACACGCCGTACGTCCCGTCTTCCAGGCGGCGAAGGGCGGCCACGATCTGCTCCAGCTGCACCTTTTCGCGCGCGGCCAGCGTGGCCGTGAGCCCCTGGCTCTGCAAGGCCTCGATGCGGGACAGGCGGCCCACGGTGTCCTGCTCCAGGTCGCGCGGGCGCGCGGCGGAGCCGTTGGCGCTGATGCTGCGCTCCAGCCTGGTAAGGCTGCGCAGGAGCTCGTCGCGGATGGTGGTCCGCTGCTCGGGCGCCAGCGGCTGCTGCACTGCGGTCATGCGTCCTTCCTTGCGGTTGGTCTTGCGTGCGGCGCGGACCACGGACCGGACGCGCAGCGGTGCGCGGCCGGTGAGGCCCGACGTCGGGGGAATGCGATGGTGTGAAAAGCCGTAGAGTGCCGGGTTGGTACCGATCAGCTGCCGTGTGGGGCGTGGTCACGAAGCGCGCGCGGCAGGCCGGTGGATCGGCCGCCGCGGCGCGCGGGCATCAGGGATTGGTGCGGGGACGGATCACCGCCGCGCGGAGCGGGCGGGTGGTGCCACGGGAAATTCCCTGCACGCACCGGGCCGCGAACGCATATTTCCAGGCCGAATCTCTTGCCGCCACGACTTGTGCGGCAGGGTTACGGATGATTGACTGCGATGGGGTGCATCGCGTCACTGCCACCGGATTTACGCGGCGCCGCCGGTAAGGGGCGGATGCGGGGCGCGCGCCTGCACGCGCTCCAGGAACACGTCGAACACTCCGCCGCAGACCGCCGGGCTCCACGAGAACAGGTCTTCCGTCAGGTCGATGCGCAGCAGCCTGGGCGCGCCCGTGGCGATGACGTCGCGGGCGGCCTCGATGACCTCGGCCTCGCCGCAGCCACCGCCCACGGTGCCCGTGAGCCCGCGCTCCGGGTCCACCAGCATCTTGCTGCCGATGCCCCGCGGCGTGCTGCCCTTGCAGCGGACGATGGTGGCCAGCACCACCTCCCGCCCCTCGTCCGCGGCCGCTTCCGCCGCGGCGAACACGGCCAGGTCTTCGCTCGTCATCCGTCCCCGGTCTGGTCATCCCCCGGCGAGGCGGGATTCGTCAAGAGATTGAACACATTCCGGGCCGCGCCCGTATCAGGCGTTTCCGCCCCGCCTTCGCGGGCGAAATTCGCCCCCGCGACCGCTACCATCCAGCAAATTTCCGGCCTGGGCGGAAACGGATGAATCCCGCGCCGTGACGCTGCGCTGTCCGCGCGTGTGGACACCACGGACGCCGTTCCGCCGCATTCCAGGACACACGCGGCCTCTCATTCCGACCGGGGCGCCGCGGAATGCGTCACCGCGGCCCCGTCCCGCGCCCGTCCGCCGCATCCGATCCCCCTTCGTGCTGCCCCGGCGAGGGCGCGCCGCACCGGTTGCGTGCACCGGAACGCGCCGTGTCCGGTCACATCCGCGGGGGCTCCGCGGGCGGCAGGTGGTCCGGTAGGCGGTCGGCGATGGCGGCGATCTCCTCCGCCTCGCGCCACATGGCCTCCAGCATGGACAGCTCGCCGGCCAGCGCCTGCCGCTCCGTCTCCTCGTGCAGCGCCATCTCCAGCACCAGCGACACCAGGCGGTTGGGCGGGGGACCCTGCTCCGGGTCGTTGCGCGCACCCCAGCTCAGGTCCATCCGGGCGGCGGCGCGGGGATCGGCCCCGTTCAGTGCCAGCCGCCGCCGGCCGATGCTCACCAGGTACTCCTGTGGGGAGCCCGCGGCCTCGATCACCCGCAGCACGCCCTCGATCTGCTGCTGGTCCGCCCCGTCCACGTTGACGTTCACCATGGCGCGCGCCATCACCCGCTGCGCCTGGGCACCGCGGATGATCAGCGGCAGCCTGCGCGTCTCGTGAGGCCGGCGCGGATCGGGCGCCTCCACGGACAGCGGCAGGTTGAGCGCGATCCCCGCCCCGTCGTCCGGCGCGGAGAGCCAGGCACCCGCGGCGTCCTCGCGGCGGATGCGCACCCGCTGCGCTGCGCCGGGAACCTCCGCATCCACCCATCCTACCGTGCGCTTTCCGGCGGCGCGGCGCACCAGCCAGTGGTAGCCCTGGTAGAGGGTCGCCCAGCTTCCGAATCCCACCGAGGCGACGGCCGCCCCGGCCACCACCACGCCCACGCCGCCCGCGACCACCGTCGCGCCGATCAGCAGGTTGCGGCGGCGGCGCCGGGCGATCTGCTCCCCGTACCGCCACACGGCCAGCTCGCCGGGGAGCGCCTGCCCCACGCGGATGAGCCGCGTGCCATCGCGCAGCTGTGCGAGCCCCACGTTCTCGCTCTGCGCGCGCAGCCGGCTGTCGCGGAACAGGCGCTCGCCGTCTTCGATGGCCTCCCAGCGCTCCTCCAGCGGCGCCAGGTTCCACCGCGCGCACCGCGGGCAGATGGCCCACAGCCGGCCCTTCTCGCCATCGAACGCGATGCTGCGGCCGATGGGGAAGCGTTCGAGGGAATCGTTCGTTCCCAGGTCCGCCGAGCAGAAGATGCAGCTGCGATACATGGTTCCTCCCTACTCGGATCGGCCGGGCTCGCCGGGAGCCGTCTCGTCCGGCAGGCGGTCGGCGATGGCGGCGATTTCCTCGGCCTGCCGCCACATCTCGCGCAGCCCGGCCAGCTCGCCGTCCAGCGCGCGGCGCTCGTGCTCGCCGTGCACGGCCATCTCCAGCGCCAGGGCGCCGCGCCGGTTGAGCACGGCCGTGTCCTCCAGCCGGTCCAGGCGCGCGAACCCGCCCTTGCTCAGGGGGATCCGCTCGTTCGCCACCCAGCGGACGAACGCGTCCGGGGCGCGAAAGCCGTCCAGCAGCCCCAGCGCGTCCATCACGGCGCCCCGCCGGGCCCCCGCGCGGTTCACCACGGTGACGGCCTTGGCCAGCAGGATGCGCCCCGCCTCGCCGCCCACCACGATGGGTTCCGCGCGGGGCTTGAGCCGGCCGATGACCTGTCCCTCCGCCGATTTTCCCAGCCCGTAGGGAAAGTGCATCTCCACGCCGCCGCCGCCGTCCGGCGCCAGGGTGGCCGTTTCCAGGTGCCAGCGGCGGATGAGCAGGCGCCCGCCCTCGTCGTCCACGATCCGGTGCATCACCCGCCGGCCGCCCACGGCGTTGAGCTGCTGGCGAAGGCTTTCTGTGAGGATGAACCCCACTAGCGGAAGCACCACCCCGCGCCGCGCCTGGCGCAGGCTGCCGGCGAGCGCCTCGTGCGCGGCGCGGGGCAGCTCGAACCGCCACGTCCGCCGGGCGAACACGCTGCCGTAGCGCCACACGGCCTGCTCCGCCGGCAGAGCATCGCCCACGCGCACCAGCCGCGTGCCGTCCGGCAGCCGCGCCAGGCCGATGTTCTCGCGGTGCGCGCGCGTCCGCGCGTCGCGAAACAGCCGCTCGGCCGCGTCGATGGCCTCCCAGCGCTCTTCCAGCGGCGCCAGGTTCCAGCGCGCGCACCCGGGGCACACGGCCCACAGCCGCCCCTGCGCCCCGTCAAAGGCCAGGCTGCGTCCCACGGGGAACGGCTCCACGGAATCGTTGGATCCCAGGTGTGCCGAACAGAAGATGCAGCTCTGGTACATGGGATGGCGGCGCTCCCCTCAGGTCCCGGCCGGCAGGTCGTCCGGCAGCCGGTCGGCAATGGCGGCGATCTGCTCCGCCTGCCGCCACGCCTCTTCCAGCCCGGCCAGCTCGCCCTCCAGCGCCTGCCGCTCGATCTCCTCGTGCACGGCCATCTCCATCGCGAGCGACACCAGCGGGTTGGACGAGTCGCGCTCCGGAAAGATGGGCGTGCGGCCACGGGGGAACGACACCAGCGCCGCGTCCCGTTTTTCGGGGTGCCGCGGGGCGCCCGACCCGTCCAGCAGCAGCCCGTTGCGCGCGGCGGCCAGCAGCATCTCGCGCGGACCGCCCGCCCGCTCGATGCGGAACCCGGCCAGGCGCACCAGGTCGCGGTCGCCGCCGGCCGGGTTGACCACCACCATTCCGCGCCCCAGCGCCAGCTGCGCATCCGCGCCGCGGAGCACCCGCGGGCGGCTGCTCACGTCCGGCAGGCGGCTGGCGCCCGCGCGGCCCACGATGGCGGCGGGAAGGTGAAGCTCCACCCCCGAGCCGCTCTCGTCCATGCGCAGCCGCGCCTGCCGGATGTGCTTTCCCAGCACCCGCACCGGGGGCTCCAGGGGATCATCCGGCCGCGTCTGGTGCACGATCCGCCGGTCCCGCACGGCCTGGCGCGCACCCCGCACCAGGGAGTATGCCGAGTACGTGATCCCCCCGCCCAGCCCCGCCGTCACCGCTCCCGCCAGGAGGACGAGGCCGCCCACCGCCACCGCGCCCGCGCCGACACCCAGCAAGTAGCGCCACCGCCGGCTGGCGATCTGCCCGCCGTACCGCCACGCCGCCAGCTCGCCCCCGACCGCCGCCCCCACGCGGATGAGCCGCGTGCCGTCGCGCAGCTTCGCGACGCCGATGTTCTCGCTCTGCGCGCGCGTCCGCGTGTCGCGAAACAGGCGCTCGGCATCCTCGATGGCCTCCCAGCGCTCCTCGATGGGCGCCAGGTTCCACCGCGCGCACCGGGGGCAGACCGCCCAGAGCCGCCCTTTCTCCCCGTCGAAGGCGATGCTGCGCCCCACGGGAAAGCGCTCCAGGGCGTCGTTCGCCTTGAGGTCCGCCGAGCAGAAGATGCAGTTGCGGTACATGGATGGCGGCGCTCCCCTCAGGTCCCGGGCGGCAGGTCGTCCGGCAGGCGGTCGGCGATGGCGGCGATCTCCTCGGCCTGCCGCCACGCCTCTTCCAGCCCGGCCAGCTCGCCCTCCAGCGCGCGGCGCTCCGACTCCTCGTGCACGGCCATCTCGAGGGCGATGGCGCGGGACGGGTGCGCGTACAGCTGGCGCCACGGCACCGGGATGCTGGGCCGCGCCGGCCGCGATTCCGCGAACGGATTCATCGCCCGGCCCATGGCCCGAAAGGTGGGCAGCGCCTCACCCAGGTTCACGTCGTCGCGCCCGAGCGCCCACCCGTCCGCGGCCACGCGCCGCACGAAGCCGTCCGCGCCGCCCGCTTCCGTGATCATCTTCAGCGCCTCGTCCACGTCGCCGGGAAGCGCGCCCGTGCGGTTGATGCCCAGCAGCGCCTTGGAGAGCACCTGCCGCGCTTGCGTACCGCGCAGCCTGACGGGCGAGCCGTGCGCGAGCCAGGACTCGTCCGACCGGAACACCAGCTCGGGCTCGCCCTGGGCGTCCAGCCCCGTCTGCATCCGGGCCAGGTCGCGCCAGCGCAGGTACAGCTCGCGTCCCCCCGGTGCGGCCTCCGCCGGCACCCGGTGCGCCACCCGCCCAGCACGCCGGTAGCGCCGCAGCTCCGCGAGCGCGGGCGCCAGGTTCATCAGCCCCATCACGGGAACGAACACGGGCGAGACCGCGTATGCGGCGACGCCGGCCAGGGCCGTGGCTGGAAGCAGCAGCCGAGTTCGCACCCACCGCGCGCGGCGCCGGGCCAGCTGGCTGCCGTAGCGCCACAGGGCCAGCTCCCCCGCGGGCGCCGCGCCGATGCGCACCAGCCGCGTGCCGTCACGCAGCTTCGCCAGCCCGATGTTCTCGCGCTGCGCGCGCATCCGGCAGTCGCGGAACAGGCGCTCGGCGTCCTCGATGGCCTCCCAGCGCTCCTCGATGGGCGCCAGGTTCCACCGCGCGCACTTCGCGCAGACGGCCCAGAGCCGCCCCTTCTCCCCGTCGAAGGCGATGCTGCGCCCCACGGGAAAGCGCTCCAGCGCGTCGTTCGCCTTGAGGTCCGCCGAGCAGAAGATGCAGCTGCGGTACATCGGGCGTCGCTCCTCAGGTGCGCGGCGGTTCAGCGGGATTCAGGGCATCCGGCAGGGCATCGGCGATGGCGGCGATCCCCTCCGCCTGCCTCCACATCTCTTTCAGGCCGGCCAGCTCGCCTTCCAGCGCCTTTCGCTCGGTCTCCTCGTGCAGCGCCATCTCCAGGGCCAGCTTTCGGGCGCGCGTCTTCCGGTGAGCCCCGAGCCCCAACCGTTCTCCCGCCGCGCGGCGCACGTACTCCGCGGGCGACTGCTCGCGGGCCAGCACCTTGACGGCCTGCTGCACCAGCGCGGGGCTGGCACCGGCCGCGTTCGCCACGACCATGGCCCGGGTGAGCACCCGTCGCGCGACCTCGCCGTGCAGGACCAGGGGGCGGATCTCCGTGTTGTAGATGCCCCGGCCAATGTGGGAGGGCACCGCCTGCGCCCTGGGAAGCCACAGGCGGAGGATGCCGCCGGGATCCGCTCCGAGCTTCGCGCCAGCGGCGGATTGCCACCCGATGACGGCAGGCAGGCCGTTTCCGGTCTCCTCCGCCGTAAGCCGGGCGACCGGATGGCGGGCGCGCAGCCGGTCGCGCACGTACGATCCAGCCTTCCAGACGAGCAGCCCGTTGAAGGTGAGCCCCACGCCCATGGAGCCCGCCGCGATCAGCCCCAGCCCAGCCACGAAGCCCATTCCGCCCAGCAGGTACCGCGTGCGGCGGCGCACAAGGCTTTCACCGTAGCGCCACGCGGCCAGCTCTCCGGCGAGCGCATCACCAACGCGGACCAGCCGCGTTCCGTCCGGCAGCTTTGCGAGACCGATGTTCTCGCTCTGCACGCGACTGCGCGTGTCGCGATAGAGGCGCTCGGCATCCTCCACGGTTTCCCAGCGTTCCTCCAGCGGCGCCAGGTTCCACCGCGCGCACCGGGGGCAGACGGCCCACAGCCGGCCTTTCTCGCTGTCGAACGCGATGCTGCGGCCCACGGGAAAGGGCTCCAGCGCGTCGTTCGCCTTGAGGTCCGCCGAGCAGAAGATGCAGCTGCGGTACATGATCTCCCCGGGATCAGATCCGCGGCGGATCGGCGGGCGGCAACGCGTCCGGCAGCCGGTCGGCGATGGCGGCGATCTGCTCCGCCTCGCGCCACATGGCCTCCAGCATGGAAAGCTCGCCTTCCAGCGCGCGGCGCTCCGTGGCCTCGTGCAGCGCCATCTCCAGCGCGAGGCCCTGGACCCCGTGGTAGCGGGCGCCAAAGCCGATCTCCTGCCCGGTGGCGGCCGCGCGGTCCAGGCATGCGTCCGCCCCGCCCAGCGACTCGATCATCCGTACGCTCGCGGCCAGGTCGCGCGCGTCGCCCCCGGTGCGGTTCAGGTGGATGAGCCGGCGGGCGATGAGCGACCGTGCGCGCCACCCCTCCAGCCGCCGGTCCAGCGCCGGGATGTGCACGGCCACGGTCCCGTCGTCGGCCCGTGCCAGGCGCGCATGGCGAAGGTCCGCGCGGGTGAGGCGAATGCGTTCACCCCCGTCACCCGGGAGCGACTCCCTCACCGGCCGTATGTCCAGCCTGCGCAGCAAACGGGCGGAAAGGTCCATTCCATCGGCCACCTCGTCGGGATGGGCAAAGTACGCGAACGTGAGCCCCACGCCCGCCATCGCCACCATCGAGCCGAGTCCGATGGCAACGGGAGCCATGATGATGGCGCCCATCGTGCTCACGGTGCCGAGGCCCACGGCCGCGGCGGTGTACGCCGCGTGCCGGGCCCGGTACGCCCGTCCGTACCGCACCACGGCCATCTCCCCCGCCAGCGCCTTGCCCACGGAGATCAGGCGCGTGCCATCGGCGAGCCGGGCCAACCCCACGTTTTCCCGCTGCGCGCGCACGCGGGCGTCGCGAAACAGCCGCTCACCGGCCTCGATGGCCTCCCAGCGCTCCTCCAGGGGCGCCAGGTTCCACCGCGCGCATCGGGGGCACACGGCCCACAGCCGCCCCTTGGCCGCGTCGAAGGCGAGGCTGCGGCCTACCGGAAAGTGTTCCAGGGACTGGTTCGATCCCAGGTTCGCCGAGCAGAAGATGCAGCTGCGGTACATGGAACGCCCTTCGTAGAACGTCCTGGGATGTGCCGCCGACAGCGCGGCCAGTGCCGGGAGCACGCCTGGAGGCAGGGTCCGGCAGTCCGCGCAGGCGGACTTCGTGTGGTCGTTGCAGCGAACTCATTCGCCCGGGCCAGGACTTCGCCTTCGGCCAGGATCCCAATCCACCCGCGACCCGCCCGTGATCCATCGACCGAATTTGATCGGCTTCGATTCGATGGGGGTCAATCGCTCGATCTATCGGCCGCGATCCGCTCGATTCATCGACCGAATCGATCGATTTCGATTCGCCGGGATCGATCGCTCGGATGCAACGGCCGCGATCCGCCGGAATCCATCCTCCACATCCACCGAAGTCCGGTGAATCGGCCCCGCGCGTCGTCCGATTCTCCGCGCCGGCGATCAGCCCGGGAGGATGAGACGCGGCGGCTCGGGGGGCTCCA
>DATING010001042.1:0-5666 GCA_035474555.1 Longimicrobium sp.
GTGGGCGACCTCACGGCGTCCGTGCTGGTGCGGGTGCGGCCGGCGCGCGGGGGAAGCCTCACCATCCCGCAGATCCAGAAGCGGGCGGGCTACGCGGGGTTCATCGACCTGTCCACCCGGTCGCTGGAGACCAACTGGTGGATCCACACCTCCCAGTTCAACGTGAGCGCCGTCACCATGCGCGTCCGCAGCCCCCGCGGCCAGACGATCGGCTGCACCAACGTGGACCCGACGCACTACAGCGGGAACGAGTTCCGCTGCAACGTCTTCATGCCCCGGGGTGCGGAGCCGGGCGTGTGGCGGGTGGACCAGGTGACGGTCACCCAGGACGGGCGGACGACGACGTTCTCCGCTGCCGACCTGGAGGCCATGGGCACGCTGGGCCGCGGGTACGACGTGTACGGCGCGGGCGCAGATACGCAGGCGCCGCTGGTCCGCACGCTGTGGCCGCACCAGGGCACGCGCCATCCGGACATCTACTACCTGAACGTGGGGATCATCGACCACGTCTCCGGCGTGCGCAGCGCACGGCTTACCGTCCGCGGCCCGGGCGGGGTGACGCACAGCTGCGAGGTGAGCAAGTCCGCCGGCGAGCTGGCGAAGCAGGGCGGAGGCGTGTGCCGCCTGCCGCTGCGACCGGGGAGCGGCACCTGGGACCTCGTCTCCATCGAGGTGGAGGACGGCGCCGGCAACCGCGCCACCTACACGCCGCAGCAGATCGCCGCGCTGGCCAGCGGCATGAGCGAGGCGCCGTTCCTGGTGTACTCCTTTACCCCCTGAGGGCGCTTCCGGCGGGATGATGAACGATGGCCGACACTCCCGCGGGGTGCCGGCCGTTTCGCGTCCGGTATCGGTGAAGGGCCCGCACAGAGCGAATGAATTCGCCGCAACAAACACACGAAGTCCGCCTGCGCGGACTGTCCGTCCCGGGAGAGTGCCACGCCGGCACGGAGACCCGGGATGGACGGAGGATCGGCCGTTGCCGTTCACGCAGTTGAAGCCTCACGCAGTTTGTGAGGCTTTCCGCAGTTGTTGCGGCGGCTTCAGCCGCTCAGGCACGAACTCCGCTCTCGCACTCCCGCACTTTCCCCCCTCCCCCCGTTGCCCATCCCCCGCCCCTGCCCACATCTTCGGCGGGCGCCGAGACTCATCATCCATCCGCACCCGTGCGACCCGTGCCGAACGCCATCGCCCCCGACCTGATCGTCATCGCCCGCCGCATCCACGTGCTGGGGGACCATCCGCCCGTGCAGGCGCTGCTGGTGCGCGGCGGGCGCATTGCCGCGCTGGGCACGGAAGACGAGGTGCGCGCGGCGGCCCTCCCCGGCGCGCGGACGGAGCGCATCGACGGCGTCGTCACGCCGGGGCTCACGGACGCGCACGTGCACCTGACCGTGTGGGCGCTCGCCCGCCGGCGCGTGGACCTGAACGCCGCCCGCTCCCTGGACGAGGGCCTCGCCGCCGTCGCCGAGGCCGCGGGGACGGGCGAGGGATGGGTGCGCGGGCTGGGGTGGGACCGGCACCGCTGGGGCGGGCTGCCCAGCAAGGAGCCGCTGGACCGCGTCTGCCCGGACCGGCCGGCGTTCCTGCAGAGCCACGACATCCACGCCGCGTGGGTCAACACCGAGGCGCTGCGCCGCTGCGGCATCACCCGCGACACGCCGGACCCCGAGGGCGGCGAGATCGTGCGCGGCGCCGACGGCGAGCCCACGGGCGTGCTGCTGGAAAAGGCCGTCCACCTTGTCGAGTCGCAGCTCCCGGAGGAATCGCCGGAGGACGTACGCGCGGCGCTGCTGGAGGCGCAGGCCGAGGCGCACCGGCTGGGACTCACGGGCGTGCACTCGGTGGACGTCACGGGGCTGGAGGACTTCACGGGGATGGAGCAGGCCGGCGTTCTGCGGCTGCGCGTGCTGCAGTCCATCCCTCTCTCGCGGCTGGAGCACGCCATCGGCGCGGCGCTGCGCAGCGGGTTCGGGGGGCCGTGGATCCGCATCGGCGGGGTGAAGATGTTCCTGGACGGCGCCCTGGGATCGCGCACGGCGTGGATGCGCGAGCCGTTCGAAGGCGGCGGCCCGGACGACACGGGGATCCGCACGCTGGAGCCGGACGTGTTCCGCGAGAACGTGCGCAAGGCGGCGGAGGCGGGGATCGCGTCCACCGTGCACGCCATCGGCGACGCGGCGGTGGAGCTGGCCATCGACGTGCTGGGCGGCGCGCCGCGGGTGGCCGCCATGCCGCACCGCATCGAGCACGTGCAGCTGTGCCCGCCGGACCTGTGGGCGCGGGCGGGGGCGTCGGGGCTGGTGGCCTCCATGCAGCCCGTGCACCTGGTGACGGACATCCCCGCCGCCGAGCGCCACTGGGGCCACGACCGGTCGCGCGGCGCCTACTCGTTCGCGCCGCTCCGGGCCGCGGGGATGACGCTGGCGTTCGGCAGCGACGTGCCGGTGGAGACGTGCGATCCGCGCATCGGCCTGTTTGCCGCCGTGCGACGCGTGGGGTGGGACGGATCGCCCGGGGAGGGGTGGTGGATGGAGAACGCCATCACGGCCGAGCAGGCGCTGCGGGCGTACACCGAGGGCCCCGCGCACGCCGCCGGCCTGTCGCACCGCCAGGGCCGCCTGCTCCCCGGGTACGACGCGGACCTGGTGGCCTGGGACGTGGACCCGCTGGACTGCGAGCCCGAGGCCCTGCGCGACATGCGCTGCCTGCTGACAATGGTGGACGGCGAGGTCGTCCACCGGGGCGGCCTGGCCGGATGAGCCCCGTGGCCGAATCCCCGCGCAAATCACTCGCGGCCGCCATCGCGGACGGACGGCTCGTGCGGATCGACCGCCATCCGCAGTACGAAGAGCCGATCGACGGCATTCCGCTGGCAATGGGACGGGCGCTGCTGCTGGTGCACGTCATCAACCCCGACCTCCTGCTGCCGGACGGCTGGGCGGTGTTGCGGGTAAAGGACGTCGCGGCCGTCCGCTCCCGCGCGTGGGACGGGTTTGTGGCCGGCGTGCTGGTGGAGGAGCGCCTGCTGCCGGACCCGCTCCCCGTCCCGGACCTGCGTCTGGGCGCCTGGGCGCAGCTGCTGGCGGACCTGCACGCGCGCGGCGAGCGGGTGAGCGTGGAGTGCGAGGAGGCGAAGGACGGGTTCTTCATCGGTGCCCTCCACACGGCCGGCCGGGATGAGGTGGAGATCCAGCACGTCGACGCCGGCGGCCGCTGGGAATACGAGAGCTGGTGGATCCGGTACCGCGACATCACGCGCGTCCGCTTCGGGAGCCGGTACATCGAGGTGTTCTGCCGCTACGCCGTCGACTCCCTGGGCCCCGTACCTGGATGATCGGACCCGGATGATCGGAGCGGGATCCGCGGAAGACCTCGCTCACCGGCCGGCGCTGCCCGGCCCGTGCGTGCCGCGACCCATCGCATCGACAGGATGATGAGCACCGAACCCCAGATCACCGTCCTCTGGCGCCCCGTCGGCCGTGCGGAGCTGGAGCTGATCGAGCAGAGCGGATGGACGGCGTTTCCGCCGCGGCTGCCGCATCAGCCGTTCTTCTATCCTGTCGCCAACGAGGCGTACGCCGTGCAGATCGCCCGCGACTGGAACACGAAGGACGCGGCGTCGGGATACGCGGGATACGTCACGCGCTTCCACGTGCGGAGCGACGTCCTGGCGCGCTGGCCCGTGCAGACGGCAGGTGCGCGCATGCACCAGGAACACTGGATCCCGGCGGAGGAGATGGACGACTTCAACGGCGGCATCGTGGGCCCCATCGAGGTGGTGGCCGAGTTCCACGGGGAGGGAACATGACGCCGGAGGGGCTGCGGCGGGCGGCGCGCATCCTGGCCGGGGCGGAGCGCGTGGTGGTGAGCAGCGGAGCGGGGATGTCCAAGGAAAGCGGCATCCCCACCTTCCGCGATGCCATGGAAGGCCTGTGGTCCAACTTCGATCCGCAGGCGCTGGCCACGGAAGCCGGTTTTCGCGCGGACCCGCGGCGCGTCTGGAGCTGGTACGCGTGGCGCCGCGAGCGCGTGGGCGACGCGCGCCCCAACCCCGGCCACGTGGCGCTGGCGCAGATGGAGGCGCTGGTCCCCGGGCTCGTCGTCGTCACGCAGAACATCGACGGGCTGCACGCGGAGGCGGGATCGACGGACGTGGTGGAGCTGCACGGCAACATCCGCCGGGTGAAGTGCCTGGACCACGGGCACCCCTACGCCGGCCCCCTGCCGCCCTACGCCGAAGGCGAGGAGCAGGACCCGCCGCCGTGCCCGCAATGCGGGTCGCCGCTGCGGCCGGACGTGGTGTGGTTCGGCGAGATGCTCCCCGCGGATGCCGTGGCGCGCGCCTGGGACCTGGCGGAGCGGGCGGAGGCGCTGCTGCTGATCGGCACCAGCGGCACGGTGTGGCCCGCGGCCGAGCTGCCGCTGGTGGCCCGCCGCCACGGCGCGCTGATCGTCGAGATCAACCCCGAGCCCTCCGACCTGACCCACGCCACGGACGTCTTTCTCGCCGGCCCCGCCGGTCAGGTGCTGCCCCAGCTGCTGGAGGAGATGCGCGGGCTGATGCGCTGATGTGCTGACGGGCTGCCGACCGAGCGGCTGAAGCCGCCGCAACAACGGCGGAAAGCCTCACAAACTGCGTGAGGCTTCAACGGCTTGAACGGCAGCCGTGGTCTCGGCCGATCCTGGGCCATCGAGCCGCCGGATCAAGCCCCCGGGGCGAGCACCCAGCCCCCGGCGAATGAATTCGCGGCAATGAACCCGCGATGTCTGCCTTCGCCGACAGCTCGTGCCGCACGCCATGCAGGTGCAGCGGAGCCGGGATCGAGCCACTGGGATCGAGCCATTCGTGCCGGCGTGGCACTCGCCCGTGACGGACCGTCCGCGCAGGCGGACATCGTGTGGCCGTTGCGGCGAATTCATTCGCTCGGCCCGGACCTCGTCCCCGCACGTGATCTCCATCGTCGGCCCCGCTGCCTCCGGGACCTCCCGGCCCCCGCGAACGCGCGCACCGAGACGCTTGACCCGGTGCGGGCGGGGGCGCAGCTTGGGCAGGTCCGGGCCGCTCCCTTTCCCGGATCCATCCCCCTCCCTCATCCCAGGAGTCCCCATGCCGATCGAATCCGGCGATCCCGTCGCCGCCGCCGCCGACCTGAACGCCGCGCTGGACGCGCTCGCCGACGAGCTGCGCCCCACGATTCCCATCCCCGCGCCGGAGCAGCAGGCCTTCGCCGCGTTCTACCACTCCTGAGCCTCGCTCGCCCGGGCGGGCCGCGGCTGTGCGGCGCGTCCGGGAGTCTCCCCGCCGCCGCGTTCCCGTGCGCATCTCCGCCTGCCTGATCACCCGCGACGAGGCGCGCTTTCTTCCCGGCTGCCTGCGCTCGCTGCGGGATGCCACCGACGAAATCGTGGTGGTGGATACCGGGTCCCGCGACGACACCGTGTCCATCGCACGGGACTTCGGCTGCACCGTTCTCCATCACCCGTGGAACGACGACTACGCGGCCGCGCGCAACGTGGGGCTCCACGCGGCGGGCGGCGACTGGATCGTGGTGGCCGACGCCGACGAGCGGCTGGTGGGCGGCGGGGAGATGCGGGCGCTGGTCGCGGAGGCGGATCCGGAGACGGGCGGCTTTCTCATCGAGCGCGAAGACGTGGTGCGCCAT
>DATING010001043.1:0-2578 GCA_035474555.1 Longimicrobium sp.
CGGCGGGGTTCTCGGCGAGGGGGATCGTGGCGGGGCGGGGATTGTGGGGGGATGCGGGGCCCGCGCCGGCCCGGCGAATGAATTCGCGGCAATGACCCCGCAATGTCGGCCTTCGCCGACAGCCCGTGCACGCGCGGAGGATGTGCACCGGAGCGGTGTTCCGCAGTTGAAGCCCCGTTCGGCGAGCGCAGCGAGCCGAGACGGGGCTTACCGCTTTCCCAGCGGCGGCTTTAGCCGCTCAGGCTGGATGCCGGCTCCCCCTGCTGGATCTCCTCCCCCGCTGATTCCCTTCCGGCGCCGGGACTTCGACGCCCCTCCTGCTTCTCGCAGGTGAAGCCTCACGCAGTTTGTGAGGCTTTCCGCAGTCGTTGCGGCGGCTTTAGCCGCTCAGGCTGGGGCTCCGGGGCTCCGGCTCGATGCCCGCTCCCGTGCTGGATTCGGGGCGCCACTCGATCCTCATCCCCACTTCTGCAGGAACCGCATCAGCGCCGCCTCTTCGGGATAGTACCGGCCCGGCTCCTCGTCGTCGCGGGGGGCTTCGCGCATCATCGTCGCGATCGTCTTGCCCTCGGCGTAGCGCTCCATGACGGCGGGGTGCACGTACGCGCTGCGGCACACGGACGGCGTGTTGCCCAGCTCCGTCGACACCAGCTTGCACGCCAGCACCAGGTTCTTCTTGGCTTCCCGCTCGCTCGCGGGCGGGCCCAGGTCCGACAGGATGGTGGCCATGCGCACCGTGCCGCCCCAGGTGCGCATGTCCTTGCTGGTGTAGCGCTCCCCCAGCATCTGCTTGATGTAGCCGTTCACGTCCGCCGCGGTCACCGGGTGCACCTTGCCGTCTTCGCCCCGGTACTGAAAGAGGCGGCGGCCGGGCAGCTCCAGGATCTCCCGCATCACCTCCACCAGCGGCGTGTCGGCCACGAAGGTGCGCTGGTGGATGGACTTCTTGCCGATGTAGGTAAAGACCAGGTTGTCGCCCTGGATCTTGAGGTGCTTCTTCTGCAGCGTGGCGATGCCGAAGGTCTTGTTGGTGACCGCGTACTCCTCGCTGCCGATGCGAAAGAAGCCGCGCATGATCAGCCGCACCACCGTCGCCAGCACGCGGTCGCGGCCCACCCCCTCCTGCCGCAGGTGCTGCTCCGTGCCCTCGCGCAGGCGGGGGATGGCGCGGGCGTAGTGCAGCAGCTTGCGGTACTTGCGCTTGGAGCCCTTGGCGATGGAGTCGGGGTGGTAGCGGTACTGCTTGCGGCCGGCCACGTCGGTGCCGTAGGCCTGCACCTTGGCCGCGGGGTCAGGGCTGATGTGCACGTCCGTCCACGCCGGCGGTATCGCCAGCTTTTTGATACGGGCGAGCGCGGGTGCGCTGCGCAGCGGCTTGCCGTCGCCACGCAGATACTCGAACCCGGTTTCCGGCGTCCCCACCCGCCGCCACGGCCGTTCGGCCTTCGGTTTCACCCGTTTCAGTGCCATCGGGGATGCAGGTGATTCAAGGAGCGTTCCCAAAGGCTTTTACGCGATCCTCAGAATCCCGTCAAGCAGCCCCTATGCCCGTCGATCTTCGTGTTCGCGGATGATACGCGGCGAGTCTGATCTGGTCCCGAATCCGAGAAAACGACCGTCTCACGCAGAGACGCGGAGACGCAGAGAGAAGAGAAGAAAGAGAACGGCGGCCTCTGCTCCTCTTTTCTCCCGTTGCTTTCTCTCCGCGCCTCTGCGTCTCTGCGTGAGGCCATTCTTTTGCGGATCTGGTCTGAGATCCACGATTCACGAGAGGCGCCTGGCACCCGCCGCGCGTCAGGCGACGGCGGCGGGGGACAGGCGGATGCGCAGCAGCAGGTCGTGCAGCGCGGCGCGGGCGGTGGGCTCGTCGGGGAGGGCCGAGCGCCCGGCCTCCTCCACCAGCCGCTCGTTCAGCCGCAGGTACTCGCCGCGGTGGAACTCCACGTCCGCGTCCGTCAGCACGGCGTGCTCGCCGCCGGCCGCCTTGCGGGCGATCAGCTCGTCCACGTACGGCAGGCCGATCTCCGCGTTGCACGCCGGCAGCGACGCATCCACGCGCCCCGTGCGCATCAGCTGGATGCCCGTGAGCAGCACGCGGTACACGTACAGCAGGGGCTTGATGCGGCGCGGCTCCTCCTTCTCGAACCATCGCCACTGGCCGGCCGCGAACCCTACGTAGTGCCGCACGCACCGCCGCGTCACGCAGCCGCGCGCGATCTCCATCAGCTCCGCGTGCTCCGGCGTGGTGTGCACCACCAGCGGCGAGTACAGCTGCTCCAGCACGTAGCCGTTGTTGCGCAGCAGCAGCACGAAGAACTTGCGCGCGTCGTGCGTCACCAGGTCCACCTCCATCCCGCCGCGCACGCAGGTGCTCTGCACCGTCTCCTCGCCCGGCTCCAGCCCAGCGAAGCGCTCCGCGGGGAGCAGGTGCACGCCCCGCAGGTCGTAGTCGCTGTCCGCGGAGGGAAATCCGTACAGGTGCGCGCCGCTCACGGTGGCGAACAGCAGCGGATACAGGTGCTCGCGCACCTCCGCCAGCAGCCGCTCGTCGTTCATCACGTTCATCATCGTTCCACCT
>DATING010001044.1:0-5066 GCA_035474555.1 Longimicrobium sp.
CAGGCGTACGGCGAGCAGCAGGGCGAACAGGGCGAGGAGCGCGGGGTGGATGGCGCGGTGCCGCATGGGTGGTGACACGGGTTGGATGTGCACGGCTGCGCGGGAGGAATCCCGGACATCGCAGGCGCAATCAGCGGGCCGGTGGAAACGGGTGCGGCCCGCGAAGGCGGATCGCGGAGCCGGCGCCCCGCGCTACCAGCGGCTGCGGGTCCAGTAGATGATCAGGCCGCAGGGGAGCGAGTTTCGTCCCCGCACGTCCTGCCAGGCGTAGCGCCGGTACTCCTGGGGCACCTTGGACGCCCAGTGGTAGATCTCCACGCCCACCAGGTTCCCGGGCTTGATCCAGTTGTCGATGGGCCCCGGCCCCCGGAACGGCACGCCGTTCATCAGCGTGTTGAAGCAGTTCCACTGGCGGCCGTTGATGACCCGCGGGCGGCCCGTGCGCGGCTCCATGGAGAGTATGATGCCCGGCGCGCCCCGCATCAAGTCGCCCAGGTACAGCGCGCCGCGATAGCGCTGGGCAAAGTACTCCGGATCCAGGAATACGCCATCCTCCGTCAGGCTGCGCCGGCGAAACGCGTCGCGCCCGCGCTCGTTCTCGCCGCGGGTCACCACCTGCAGGGTGTCCAGCACCAGCGGCTGCGCCCGGAGCTGTACGCGCACCGCCGTTTCCCCCGCGACGACCTGCAGGCGCTGCTCCCCCGGCGTGTATCCCGAGCGCAGCACGCGCAGCACGTACGCGCCCTCCGGCACGCGCAGGCCGCCGCGGCCGCTCTCGTTGGAGAACGCCGCGCGCACCAGCGTGAGGTCCGGGCCCTCCAGCCGCAGCATGGCGTCTTGCACGGGGGCGCCCGTGGCGGCATCCGTCACCGTGACCCGCACGACCTGCGCGGACGCGGCGTGGGAAACGAGGAGCGCGGCGAAGAAGAGGATGGCGACGAGCGGCAGCCTGCGCGGCATGGGAGGTACGGTGCAGAGGGTCGTGGACGGGTGGAGCGGGGGAGGGTGGATCTACAGCGGTCTTTCGCGCGGGTCCGTCGTTCTCACCCGCGCTGTCGTCTTGGGGGCAACCGGAGGACCTGCCGGCGGGACGACATGCCCGGATCCGTGCACGGCGCATGCCCTCCGTTCCACGCGGAAAATCCTTTGATGGCGCCGAAGATCAGGGGACGGATCGAGGGAAACGGGCGCTTCCCCAGGGTGACACCGCCACCATTGAGTGACCCTTTGGGATGACAGGGCGCGCGCGCGAAGCAAAAGCTTTCACGCGTACGCGCACCGAGCCAGCCCGCTGCCGGGATCGAGGGCTCATCCACGATGGGGGATGCGCATCGTCACGCGCCGCAATCTGCAACGGTTGCAGCAGGTAGCGAGCCGGGCCATCTTCCCCGGCCGGCGCGGCGCATCCCCCATCCCGCTACGGTAACGGGAGATGCGCGGCGCGGCGGGAGCGGGCATCCGCGTTGCCCATCCACCTCCCCGTCCGAGTCCCCCCAACGAGCCCTGCCTGGAGGATCTCCATGCGTTCCATACGACACCTGGCGCTGCTGGCCATCCTCACATTGGCGGCGTGCGGCGGCGACAGCCCCACGCCCCCGGGAGACGGCGGCGAAGATCCCGGCGGGGAGGGTACGCCGGGGCTGGGGCCGGGCGCCAGCCTGAACGGGCGGCGGCCGTTTCCCGCGGACAACCCGTGGAACCAGGACGTATCCGGCGAGCCGGTGGACCCCAACTCGGCCGCGCTCATCGCCGCGTGCGGCGCGGACCGCGGGCTGCACCCCGACTTCGGCACGGTGTGGAACGGCGCGCCCAACGGCATCCCGTACGTGGTCGTCTCCGGCAACCAGTCGCGGGTGCCCGTTACCTTCGACTACGCGGATGAGAGCGATCCCGGCCCGTATCCCGTCCCGCCCTCCGCGCCCATCGAGGGCGGGCCGAACGGAACCGGCGACCGCCACGTCATCGTGGTGGACCGCGACGCGTGGAAGCTGTACGAGCTGTTCGACGCGCGCCCGGTGAACGGCGGCACCGGCTGGACGGCGGGCTCCGGCGCCGTGTTCGACCTGGGGAGCAACGCCCTGCGCCCGGCGGGATGGACCTCCGCCGATGCGGCCGGGCTCCCCATCTTTCCCGGCCTGGTGCGCTACGACGAGGTGGTGGAGCAAAAGGAAATCCGCCACGCGCTGCGCTTTACCTGCCCCGTCACGCGGCGCGCCTACGTGCATCCCGCGCGGCACTTCGCCAGCTCGCGCACGGATCCCAACCTGCCGCCCATGGGGATGCGGGTGCGCCTGCGGGCCGACTTCGACGTGAGCGGCTATCCGGCCAACGTGCAGGTGATCCTTCGGGCGATGAAGACGTACGGCATGCTGCTGGCCGACAACGGCAGCGGCTGGTACGTGAGCGGCGCCCCCGACGCGCGCTGGAACGACGACGAGCTCGCCACGCTGCACGGCGTGCGCGGCCGCGACTTCCAGGTGGTGCGGATGGGGACGGTCGTCACGCAGTAATACGAGATCCGGCAACGGACTCTGTGTGATACCATTGTTCAGAGTTCCGTGTGCACTCAGGAGAAAAGACTTCACGCAGAGAACGCAGAGGAGAAAAGAAGAGGCGCAGAGAACTTCGGCTGTTCTCTGCGCCTCTTTGTTCTTCTCTGCGCCTCTGCGTGAAATGGCTGGAGTTTGAATGCACAGCGAATCAGAGGATCTGGTATGATATGAGACCAATCGGTTTGCGCGGTTCTCTCCGTGTCTTCCGCGTCCTCCGCGTGAGACCCTGCCGTTCAGGGGCGGGGGACATTGGGGGAGTCGAGGCGGTAGCCGATGTCCGTCCAGTACAAAATCAGCCCGCAGCGGCGCTCCCCCCAGGCGTACGGCTGCAACTCTGGCGGCACCTCGTCGAACTCGCGGTACACCTCCACCGCCACCACCCGGTCGATGCGCAGCGCGCGGAACAGGTTGCGCTCGAACGCGGGCCACGCGCCGTAGTACGGCAACCCGTCCACCAGCTGCACCATGCACCCCCAGCTGCGCTGGGAGCGCGGGTGAAAGTAGTGGCCGCGGGCCTGGAGGTAGACGTCCGGCACGCCGTACAGCAGGTCGGAGACGAACGGCACGTTCTTGCTGGCCACGTACGCCGAATCCAGGAACACGCCGCGCCCGTTCGACTGCCGCCGCGCGAACGCCTCGCCTCCCCGCTCCGGCCCCACGGCCCGCACCACCACCAGCGTGTCCAGCCCGAACGGCTTGGGCGCCATCGCCAGGGCCAGCACCGCCTCGCCCTCCGCGCCCACGGCCACCGGCTGCGAGGCGGCCACGTAGCCGGTGGGGGCGGCGTGCACGGTGTGCGGCCCCGCGACGGTAATGCGTACCCGCACGACGCCGTCGCCGTTGGTGAACGCGCCGGCGACCACCGTCCCCGACACGTCCTGCACGCGCACCATGGCGCCCGCCACCGGCCGCCCCGTCTCGGCGTCCGTGAGCGTGACGCGCAGCCGCTGCGCGGACGCGGGGGACGCGGCGAGCATCACACAGGCCGCCAGGAGCAGGAGGCGGAACGCGGTACGGCGCGGGGAGATCGTATCCACGGACGTGCGGTGCGGAGGGGAGGAGACGCGGACGGCGGGACACCACGCGCCGCGAGCCGGGGGGAGGCCCGGCTCGCGGTCCAGCGGAGATGCAACGGGAGGAGCCGCGCGATCAGGGCTCGAAGCGCCGCGTCCAGATGGCGACCACGCCGCATTCCGCGCCGGGCCCGCCGAACTCCGCGGGGATGCTGGACCGGCCCTGGTACAACTCCACGCCCTCCACGTCGCCCGTCCACACGGTGTTGATGGCCTCGTACGGGGTGGTGGCCATGCGCCGGCCCGCGAAGCGCGTCAGCAGCACCCCGTCCACGTAGACCATCGGGGGGCAGCGGTTGCGGGGGAAGTACACGTTGGTGCCGGCGACCACCAGCCCCTCGGCGGCCAGGATGTCCACCAGGTTGGTGCTGCGGCGGCGGTCCACCGTCTCGCGGGTGACGAAGCGGCCGCCCACGCTCGACTGCATGCGGTGGCGAAAGTTGTCCAGGCCGGCGGCGCGGTGCTGCCGGGCGGGGCGGGCCACCACCTGCAAGGGCGCCAGCAGCACGCGCCCCGTGGTCATCCGCACCTCCACCCCCAGGCTGTCCGTGGGCTGGATGCTCAACGTGGGGGTGACGGCGTCGCGAAAGCCCTCGCTGCTGGTGCGCAGGCGGTACTCGCCCCGGCGGCGGATGGGGATGCTGAACTTGCCCAGCGCATTGGCGGTGGTGGTGTGCAGCACCCGCCGGTTGGCCGAGAGCAGCTGCACCTGGGCGCTGGCGATGGCGTCGCCCGTGCTGTCGTCCAGCACCACCCCGGCCAGCACGCCTTCATACTGCGCCGCCGCCGGAGCCGGCGCGGCGAACAGCACCAGCGCGACGACCCATCCCACACCCGCCCGGCACATGCTCTTCATGGCTCCCTCCGGGACGTGTCAACGAACGCAATGAACCAGCCGGTGCATCGTGCCTGGAAAAGGCCGGTGCAGAGGGTAACGAGCCGCGCCCTCCGTTTCTGCCCGGCGCCGGTCCCGCGCGGTGGGACAAGCCGTCGATCAGGCCGGGGCGAGCTGCAGGAAGGGGGCGGGATGGTCCGCCGGGACGATGCCTTGCGCCGCGGCGCGCGTGAACAATTCCCGGATGGCGCGCTCCCCCTCGTCGCCCACGTCCGCCGAGAAACGGTTGACGTACAGGTCAATATGCTGCTGCGTAACGCCGTCGTCCATCTCCTGTGCATGCGCGCGCACGTACGGGCGGGAAGCGTCAGGATGGGCAAAGGCGTGCTCCACGGAGCGGCGCACGGCGTCGTCGATGCGGCGGATGGCATCTTCCCCCAGGTCGCGGCGGGCCATGATGCCGCCCAGGGGGATGGGGAGCCCCGTCGTCTGCTCCCACCACTCGCCCAGGTCCACCACCTTCACCAGCCCGTGCTGCGGATAGGTGAAGCGCGACTCGTGGATGATGAGCCCCGCGTCCACCTCGCCGCGCGCCACGGCGGGCAT
>DATING010001045.1:0-4210 GCA_035474555.1 Longimicrobium sp.
GGCCGGGAGATTCGCCGTGCCGCCTGGACTGGAAGGCGCGGATGGGGCCCGGCGTGCCCTACAACCAGTCCGAGCTGCGGATGAGCCCGCACACCGGCACCCACGCCGACGGCCCGTTCCACATGCTGGCGGACGGGATGATGATCGGCGCGGCGCCGCTGGACGCGTACCTGGGGCCCGCGCGCGTGGTGGATGCCACCGGCCGCGCGTCGCTGGATGCCGCCTGGGCCGCCGAGGTGCTGGCCGGCGGCGCGCCGGAGCGGCTGCTGGTGCGGACGGGCGCCTGGACGGACCCCGCCGTGTTCCCCACGCAGTTCACCGCGCTGACGCCGGAGGCCGCGCGGATGCTGGTGGATGCGGGACTGCGCCTGTTCGGCACCGATGCCCCGTCGCCGGACCCGTTCGATTCGGCGGATGTGCCCGTTCACCACGTGCTGCTGGGCGCCGGCGCCGGCATCCTGGAAAACGTGGCGCTCGACGGCGTCCCGCCCGGCGAGTACGAGCTGATCGCGCTGCCGCTGCGCCTGGTGGAGGCGGAAGCCTCGCCCGTGCGCGCCGTGCTGCGTGCGCCCGCCCCCGGCCTCGCCTAGGCTCGTCCACCCCCTCCCGCAAACTGCGCGGGAGGGGGTGTATACGTCTACGAGCAATCATCGACGCGGCGAAGTGTGTGCACACCCCGCCTCCACCGGACCCGGGCCCCGCGCGCCCGACTCCGTTCGAAGTCTATACCCTCTCCCACGCAGTTTGTGGGAGAGGGTGGGTGAGGTTTACGAACCCGGGTGAGGGCCCTCTCGGGCCAAGCTCCCGCGACGGAAATCCGCCCACTCGCCCTTTGGCCCTGTCCGTCCCCCTACGTCCGGAACCGCTCCGACAGCTCGTACAGCGCCGCGGCCGAGCCGGCCAGGTGCTGGCTGGTGGCGGACATCTCCTCCATGGCCGCGGCCTGCTCCTGTGCGGCGGCCGCGTTCTGCTGCGCGCGGTCCAATCCGCCGCGGGCCAGCCGCTCGATCTCGTCCATGTGGCGCTCCAGCTCGCCCATGGACTCCGCGCCGCGCCCCACCTCGGCCGCCATCTGCTCGATGAACTCCGTCGTGGCGCCCAGCCCGGACACGATGGACCGCAGCGCCTCGCCGCCTTCCTCCACCACCTGGCCCACGCCCTCCAGCTGCGCGCGCCCCGTGCCCAGCCGGTCCAGCACCTCCTGGATGGCGGCGCGCGTCTGCACCACGGCCGCGGACACCTCCTCCGCGCTCCCGGCGGATTGCCCCGCCAGCTTGCGCACCTCGTCCGCCACCACCGCGAAGCCGCGGCCATGCTCGCCGGCGCGGGCGGCCTCGATGGCGGCGTTCAGGGCCAGCAGGTTGGTCTGGTCCGCGATCTGGCGGATGGCGCCCACGAACACGCTCACCCGCTCGCCCGCGCCGCCCAGCTGGTCCACCGACGCGGCCGTCCGCTGAAAGTCCTCGCGCAGCCGCAGCAGCACGTCGCCCGTGCGGCCGGCGCTGCGGGCGTGCTCGCCGGCCTCCGTCGCCAGGCGGCGCGCGCCGTCGCTGGACTGCGTGGCCGCCTCGCGCAGCGCGCCGCCCTGCCGCGCCACGCCCTCCGCCGCCTGCCGCCCCGCCTCCGCGAGCTCCGCCTGGCGCTCGGCCTGCTCCGCCATCTCGCCCGTCGTCGTGCCGATCATCTCCGCCGTGGCCTGCATCTCCTGCGCGGTCGCGGCCATCTGGTCGCTCAGCGCGGCCAGGGAGCGGGCGTGGTCCTGGATGTCGCGCATGGCCCGGCCCACGCCGTCCGCCATGGTGTTCAGGCTCGCGGCGGCGAATCCCAGGTCGTCCATCTCGCCCGTGGCCAGGCGCGGGGTAAAGTCGCCGGCCTCCATGGCCGCGTGCACCTGCCGCATGCCGCGGATGCGCGCCGTCTCCCGCGCCGGCCGGCGGATGGCCACGGCGCCGATGATGGCCAGGAACAGCACCTCCATCGCCACCATCCCCCACTCGACGGGCACGCCGCGCGCGACGAAGCTCAGGGGGCGGAACGCGCCGTACGAGACCACGGCAGCCAGCAGCGACAGGCGCCCCGCCGCGGGCAGGCCGTGCGCCCAGTCCGCCGCGTAGAACACCAGGACGGGAAGGAGCAGGTACCCGTGGGCCCCCGGCGCGCCCGCCAGCGCGGCCAGCAGCACCACGTCCACCACCACCGTCCCCCAGAACTGCCACGGGGCAAAACGGCCGGAGCGGATGAGCCACTGCCCGGCCAGGTTCAGCGTCCCCAGCAGCACGCCGAACGCCACGTACATCAGGTACGGGCTGGAGAAGATGCCGAAGTACCGCGCCACGATGGCGGCCGGCACCAGCACGCCCACCAGCCACCAGCGTACCCCGATGCGCTCGGCGTGGCGGGCTTCCATCACGGCCAGCAGCTCGCGCGCCTCCAGCCCGCCCTGCGGAGAAGGCACCGGTGCGATGGAAGGGGGCGTGACGGGCGCGGGGGGCGGGGCAAGGGAAATAACGGCATCGCGCGCGCGGACGGGCCGGGCGGCGCGTGGTTCCAGGACAGCGTGTGACATGGATGGGTGACGAGAGAGGATCGAGTACACACATCGGCGCGGCGCCGTGAACGAACACACGGTTCCCGCCGAGAATCATTTTATGGCGCTTCCGTAGCGGTGAGCGGTATACAGTATATCTAGAGACAGCGATTTCGGGCAACGGGAAATCACCCGTGATCTCGTCGTCAGGATTTGCCTTACCGCGTGCGCGGAGCAGCCCCTACGGACGCCGCCATCCGCCGCACGTACTGTGGGGAGTCCGCCCCGCGCGGACGCGCGCGGAACGGATTCCGGCGGCCTGCCGGCCCCGTCCTTCGCCGCGAACCGAGTCCCGGAGCAGTCCATGCTCGCCCTTCGTCCGTCCCATCGGCCGCTCGCCGGCTTTGCGCTCCTTGCGGCCGCCGTCTACGCGACCGCGCTCCTTGCCGCCTCCTCACCGCTGCTGGCCCGCGCGCCGCGCCTCCTCTCCGGCGCCGTCACCGCCGACCTGCTCGTCACCGTCCCGCTTCTCTACTGGTTCCGCGTCGTGCGCCGCACGCGCGTGCCGGCCATCACCATCGTCCCGCTGATCGCCATCGGCGCGGCGACGGCGTACCTGATCCTTCCCGAGCGCTACCACGGCTGGCTCGCCGTTGCCGCGCTGGCCCTTCCCGCCTTGGCGGAGGCGGCGGTGCTCGCGACAGCCGTCGTCCGCACCCGCGGGATGATCCGCCGCATGCGCGCCGCCCCGCGCGCCGTGGACCCGTTCGACACCTTCCGGGCCGCGCTCCAGGCCACCGTCCGCAGCCGGATCGTGGCCCACGCCATCGCCACCGAGGTCGCGCTCGTCTGGTACGCGCTCCTGTCCTGGCGATCGAAGCCGCGCGTGGGCGACGGCGAGCTCGCGTTCACCAACGACCGCAGGACGGGCGCGGCGGGGCTGCTCTTTGGCCTGGCCGTGGCTAGCTTGATGGAGATCCCCATCACCCACGTGCTCATCGCGCACGAGAATCCGCCGCTCGCGTGGGGATTGTCGATCGCGGGCGGCTATTCGCTGCTGTGGATGCTGGGATTCGCCCGCGCGCTGCGGCTGCATCCCGTGACCCTGGGGGCGGATGCCATGCGCGTGCGCGTCGGTCTCATCTGGGATGTGACGGTCCCCTACGCCGCCATCGGGGCCGTGGACGATGCGCCGCGCCAGCCCGTCGACCGCAACGCGCGCGGCTACCTGTACGCCGCGTTCGCCGGCACTCCGCAGACGCTGCTCACGCTGGACGAGCCGGTGGATGCACACGGGATCTACGGGCAGCGCAAGCGCGGCGTGCGGCGCATCGGCGTCTACGTGGACGAGCCCGCGGCCTTTCGTGATGCGCTGCGGGCACGCGTGGCGGCCGCGCACGGGCTGCCCGTTGAGACACCGGCCGCGGACGGGCCGGTATCGGATGCGTCTGCCCTGGACGAGGCGCGGCGGGCGTGGCAGGCGCGCTGGCACCGGGAGGGGTGACCTGGCCGATGCCGGCGGGATCGCGGCTCACCGTCTTTCCGCCGTGCGTTCCCCTCGGGAGAGGATTGGAGAGGGCCCAGTGCGTCGCGCGATAACCTGCCTTCCTGCACGCAGTTCTCCCCCTCCTGCCCGCGAAGCGGGGGAGGGGGCCGGGGGGAGGGGGCTCTCCGCCGGTGCAG
>DATING010001046.1:0-1987 GCA_035474555.1 Longimicrobium sp.
GGGGCCGTGGGCGCGGCCATCCAGGCGTACCCCTTCCTCCCCGTGCGCCTGGCGGACGGCCGCTACCCCTACCAGGGGCGCGACCTGCCGCTGGTGGGCGTCCCCGCGGGGCAGGCCAGCAACCTGGTGAACCCCGTGTCGCTGGCGGCCGAGGTCACGGACCGGCTGGGCGACACGCGCGTGCTGGGCAACACCTTCGGCGAGTGGGAGCCGCTGTCGGGCCTTCGCGCGCGGGTGGCGCTGGGCGCGGACTTCAGCAGCCGCTTTCGCGACACCTACTACCCCCGCCTCACCCGCCGCGGCGAGGAAGCGGGCGGCGAGGCCATCCGCGGCCGCGCCGAGGTGCTCAGCTACCTGAACGAGAACACGCTCACGTACTCGGGCCGCATCGGCCAGGCGCACGAGTGGGACCTGCTGGGCGGCTACACCTGGCAGAGCAACCAGAACGTGCGCACGGGGATGAGCGCCACGGGCTTCGTGTCGGACATCACCACCTTCGACGACATCGAATCCGCCACGGTGTTCGACCGGCCCACGTCGGAGCGCGAGCGGTGGGTGCTGCAGTCGTACCTGGGCCGCCTGAACTACCGGCTGCTGGACCGCTACCTCCTGACCCTCACGGGGCGCCGCGACGGCTCGTCGCGCTTCGGCTCCGGGAACAAGTGGGCGTTCTTCCCCAGCGCCGCCTTGGCGTGGCGCGTGTCGGACGAGCCGTTCATGCAGGGGATCGGCGCCATCGACGAGCTCAAGCTGCGCGCGTCGGTGGGCCGCGCCGGCAACCCCGGCATTCGCCCCTACCAGTCGCTGGCCCGGCTCACCAGCACGTCGTACTCGTTCGGCGGCAACATCGTCAGCGGCTACTATCCCGTGGGCGTGGCCAACAACGAGCTGACGTGGGAGACCACGTCGGAGGTGGACCTGGGCTTTGACCTGGGGCTGTGGGAGCGCGCGGTGATCACGGGCGACTGGTACAGCAAGCGCACGGACGACCTGCTGCTGTTCGTGGACCTGCCGTCGGAGAGCGGCTTTGGCCGGGCGCTGATCAACGCGGGCTCGGTGGAGAACAAGGGGATCGAGCTGGCGCTGAACGTGGACATGCTGCGGGGCGACGACCGCCGCGTGGGATGGCGCACGTCCTTCAACTACGCCCGCAACCGCAACGAGGTGGTGGACCTGGGCGGCGACGACGAGATCCGCGCCGGCACCATCTCCGACGACTTCAAGCTGGGCGGCACGGTGGTGCGGGTGGGCGAGCCCATCGGCGTGTTCGTGGGCTACCAGACGGGCGGCATCGTCCGCGACAGCGCGCAGGCGGCGTCGCTGGCGGGGGTGCGCAACCTGGTGACGGGCGCGGCGTACCGGCCGGGCGACGTGATCTTCGTGGACACGGACGGCAACGACACCATCAACACGGCCGACCGCACCATCATCGGCAGCCCGCACCCGGACTTCACCATCGGCTGGCAGAACACACTGTCGTTCCGCGGCTTCGAAGTCAGCAGCCTGCTCACGGGCACGTTCGGCAACGAGGTGCTGAACCTGAACCTGTGGCGCCTGACGGGCGGCGACCTGGCGACCAACGTGCTGCGCGAGCGCTACACGGACCGCTGGACGCCGGCCAACCCGGACGCGCGCTACCCCCGCTTCGGCGTGAACACGGTGGGCGCGGGCACCACGGACTACAACGACCTGATCCTGGAAGACGGCTCGTACGTGCGCCTCAAGACGCTGTCGCTGGCCTACCAGGTCCCCGAGGCCTGGGTGCGCGGCCGCGGGTTCCAGCGGGCCCGCGTCTACGTCACGGGCACCAACCTGGTCACGTGGACGGACTACCGCGGATTCGACCCCGAGGTGAGCAGCTTCGGGGTGGGGAACCTGAACCGGGGGATCGACATCGGCTCGTACCCGGCGTCGCGCTCGGTGACCGTCGGCTTCAACTTCACCTACTGAGACCGGAGGGGGGCCGCCGCGGCACCTGGCGCCGCGG
>DATING010001047.1:0-7653 GCA_035474555.1 Longimicrobium sp.
CGCTGCCCAAGTACGGCATCGTGGGCTTCTGCTGGGGCGGCACCGTCTCGTTCAACCACGCGGGGCACTCGCCCACGCTGGGCGCTTCCGTGGTGTACTACGGCTCCTCGCCCGCGTCGGACCGGCTGCAGACGGTGCGGGCGCCGGTGCTGGGGCTGTACGGCGGCAGCGACGCCCGCGTGAACGCCACCATCCCCGCCGCCGACAGCACCATGCGCGCACTGGGCAAGGTGTTCCAGCACGAGAGCTTCGAAGATGCTGGGCACGGCTTCCTTCGCCAGCAGGAGGGACGGGAGGGTGCCAATCAGCAAGCCGCCCGCGCCGCCTGGCCCGCCACCCTCGCCTGGTTCCGCCAGCACCTGGGCGGGTGAGGCGGGACGGGTCCGGGTGGGATGGTCGGGCGGACGTGGACGGATCGAGACAGAGCGAATGAATTCGCCGCAACAAACACACGAAGTCCGCCTGCGCGGACTGTCCGGCGCGGGGGAGTGCCACGCCACCGGCACAGGTTCTCGCCCGGGCGGCGGTTGAAGCCCTGTTCGTAGAGCGCGTCGGCGCGAGACAGGGCTTATGGTTGTCCGAGCGGCGGGTTTACCCGCTCAGGCCCACGCTGGACGACGCGCGATGCGGGTGGACCGGGGCCAGAGCGAATGAATTCGCCGCAACGAACACACGAAGTCCGCCTGCGCGGACTGTCCGGCACGGGCGAGTGCCACGCCACCGGCACGGATTTTCGCCCGGGCGGCGGTTGAAGCCCTGTTCGCAGAGCGCGTCAGCGCGAGACAGGGCTTATGGCTGTCCCAGCGGCGGGTTTACCCGCTCAGGCGCGATGCCGGCCGACGCGCTGCGGACGCCGTGGGGGCGACCCGGGCCCACGCTCGGTGCCGGACGCGGTGCGGCTGGGCCGGGCGCGTACGATCCGCAAACGACGACAAAGGATGGGATTTCGATGGATCTGGGACTGCGGGGCAAGCGCGCGCTGGTGACGGGGTCCACGGCAGGCATCGGGTTCGCGGCGGCGCGGCAGCTGGCGGCGGAGGGCGCGCACGTCATCATCAACGGCCGCACGGAGGAGCGCGTGCAGGCCTCCGCCCGGCGCATCGAGGACTACGTGCCCGGCGCCGTCGTCCGGGGCGTCGCGGCGGACCTGGGGACGGCGGAGGGGGTCGAGAGCCTCGTCCGCGAGGTGCCGGACGTGGACGTGCTGGTGAACAACGTAGGGATCTTCGCGCCGCAGGCGTTCGAGCAGATCACGGACGCGGACTGGCTGCGCTTCTTCGAGACCAACGTGCTCAGCGGCGTGCGGCTCTCCCGCGCCTACCTCCCGGGGATGCGGGCGCGCGACTGGGGGCGCATCGTCTTCGTATCCAGTGAATCCGCCGTGCAGATTCCCGCGGAGATGATCCACTACGGGATGACCAAGACGGCACAGGTGGCCGTCGCGCGCGGCCTGGCGGAAACGACCGCCGGCACGAGGATCACGGTGAACAGTGTGCTCCCCGGCCCCACTTCGTCCGAGGGGGTGGCGACGTTCGTGGAGGACCTGGCGCGGGAGCGGGGGGTGGAGTGGGCGGAGATGGAGCGCGAGTTCTTCACCTCGGCGCGGCCGTCGTCGCTGCTGCAGCGCTTCGGCACGCCGGACGAGGCGGCCAGCATGATCGTGTACGTGTGCAGCGAGCGGGCGTCCGCCACCAACGGCGCGGCCCTGCGCGTGGACGGCGGCGTGGTGCGCGCCCTCCTGTAGTCCATCAACCGAGATACGGAGACGTGGGATGAAGGTGCTCGTGGTGGGGGGAACGGGGACGATCGGCCGCGCCGTGGCCGACGCGCTGCGTGCGGAAGGGCACGAGGTGCTCTCGGCGGAGCGCAGCGGGGGCGACCTGCGGGTGGACATCACGTCGCCGGAATCCGTGCGCGCCCTGTTTGCGCAGGCGGGGCGGGTGGATGCGATCGTCTCGTGCGCGGGCGGCGCGGCGTGGAAGCCGCTGGCGGAGCTGACGGACGAGGACTTCGAGATGAGCCTGCACTACAAGCTCATGGGGCAGGTGAACCTCGCCCGCTACGGCGCGGAGTCCGTGGCGGACGGCGGATCCATCACCCTCACCAGCGGCGTGCTGGCGACGGAGCCCATGCCGGGGAGCGCCGCCGTGAGCCTGGTGAACGCCGGGCTGGAGGGCTTCGCGCGCGCCGCGGCGCTGGACCTGCCGCGCGGCATCCGCATCAACGTCGTGAGCCCGCCGTGGGTCACGGAAACGCTGCAGGCCATGGGGATGGATACATCCATCGGCATGCCCGCGGCGCAGGTGGCCCGCGCCTACGTGGATGCGCTGGGCGGCGCGCACAACGGCCAGGTGCTGGACGCGCGGAAGTACGCCTGAACGGGCCGGGAGGCATCCAATCCGTTGGCCGAGGCCCCTGAGCGGGTAAACCCGCCGCTGGGACAGCCATAAGCCCTGTCTCGCGCTGACGCGCTCTGCGAACAGGGCTTCAACTGCCGGGTGGGCCGGGGCCTGTGCCGGTGGCGTGGCACTCGCCCGTGACGGACCGTCCGCGCAGGCGGACATCGTGTGTTCGTTGCGGCGAATTCATTCGCTCTGTCGCGGGTCCGCCTTCCCCAGCATGATCCTCCCCGCCCCCCTGCACCTCGATGACGCCGATGCAGCTCTTCACCGGGATCAACGTCGTGTCCGTCGCGGTGCCGGACCTGGACGCGGCGCGCGAGTTCTACGGCACCGTGCTGGGCCTGGGCACGCCGGAGTACGACCTGCCGGACGCGGGGTGGATCGAGTTCCGCACGGGCGGTCCCGGCGGCAACCTGGCCGTCACCACGGCGGAACCGGGATGGCAGCCCTCCACCGGCACCACCCTCGTGCTGAACACGGACGACTGCTTCGCCGCCTGCGAGGCCCTCCGCGCCCGCGGCGTGCGCTGCGACGATCCCGTGGTCTTTCCCGGATACGTCACGTTCTGCAGCTTCTACGATCCCTTCGGCAACCGCCTGCAGATGTGCAGCCCCGCGCCGGCGGAGTAGTTGACCCGACTTACGCCACATCGATCTCCCGAGCTTCCAGCTTGCATGAACAGCACCTACGAGTCTGCTGACCGCGACCCGCGCGCCGACAATCGCCACCTAGGTAGCCACGGCGTCGCGTTCGTGGATGAACTGGTCCGACGGCCGCAAAAGCAGGGCGGTTTTGGTGGGTTCTTTCGTCGCATTCCGCAGGAGGACGACCGCGGCGTAGATGGGCACATCGAATTCCGTGAGACGGTAGACGGCTGGCCCATGGTTGGTCCCGGCAAGCTGCTCGGGGTGCAAGTCCGGTCATCCGAACGGCTCCCCAAGGCAGGCGACCTGCGGGGGTCCGTAAGCGAAGATGTGTACCAGTACTGGCTCAGCCATTCGGTCCCCGTCCTTCTCGTCCTGGTCGACCGGGAGGCGCGACAAGCGTTCTGGGTCCGGGGGGACGTAGGGGGGCACGAGCACGTGAACGGAAGCATACGGATCGTCGTGCCGCGAGCGAATGCTTTCAACGCTGACGCGATCTGGGAACTGGCGCGAATCGCGGCCAACGTGACACCATCCTCGATCAGGCTTGCCCTGCTGGAGAGCTACATCACGTGGATGAAGCGGCTGGCTGCGGGTGAGCGGATCTGCGTGTCGGTGTACGACTGGCTGGACCGCGATTATGTGCGCCGGGATATCAGTATCGGTCCGCTTCAGACAAGTGGCAGTATTCGCGTGGAGCAGGAGATCTACTCGGCCAGTGACGAGATGCTCCTTGAGCTTCTCCGGGGTGAGTTCCCCTGGGCCGACGTGCAGTTGGACGAGCAGTCGCACAAAGAAGGGCTCCACGAATGGTTCAAGGGTCATCACCGCGGTGCCGACGAGTCGGAGTACGAGGAATGGGCAGCAGATTTCCGCGAGCGGAAGGGGGAATGGCTCGACAACGAACTCGTTTACCCGATGCTGATCGACGACGATGGCGCTCTCTACTACTTCACTCTCCGCCTCAATGACCTTGGTCGGTCGTTTCTGTGCCTTTACAGCTATCTCCACGGTTGACTAAGAGTTCAGCCCCGGTTTGTTCCTATCGAAATCAAATTAATCTTTCGCCGCTGGCGCGGAGGGTGCCGGGGAGAGAGAATGCCGCATCGGTTTTCTCTCTTCGCGCATCCGCACCGCCGCACATGACCGACGACGCACTGCATCCGCCCGACCTGGACGCGCTCCTGGCCTCTCACGGGCTCCAGGCGGAGGCGGAGGGCACGGGCATCTCCGCGCCCCTTTCGCGCAACGTGAACCTTGTGGGCGGGCTGCTGGGCGAGGTGGTGGCCGAGCGCCACGGACGGCCCACGCTGGAGCTCATCGAGCGGCTGCGGCTCCTCTGCCGCGAGGCCGCGCGCGAGGAGGATCCATCGAAGCGCGGCGAGGCCGCGCGGATCATCGCGGAGCAGGAGCTAGGGACGCTGCTCGTGGTGCTGCGCGCGTTCACCACCTACTTCCACCTGGTCAACAAGGCCGAGCAGCTGGAGGTGGCCCGCATCAACCGCGCGCGCGAGCAGACGGCCACGGCAGACGCACCCCGCGCCGAGTCCATCGCCGACGCCGTGCACGACCTCGCTGCGAAGGGGCTCGGCGCGGCGGAGATCCATGGCTTCCTCGCCAGGCTCGACATCCAGCCCACCCTCACGGCCCACCCCACGGAGGCGCGGCGCCGCTCCATCCTGCTGCGGCAGGGCGACATCGCCGCGGCGCTGGAGCGGCTCACGGACCCGCGCCTGACGCCGGCGGAGGCGGACGCGCAGGTGGCGGAGATCCGCAACGGCATCGCCCTGCTGCTCACCACGGACGAGGTGCGCACGCGGGCCGTGACGGTGGAGGACGAGGTGCGCCACGGCCTGTACTTTCTCGCCACGAGCATCTGGCGCACGGTGCCGCAGATCCACCGCGACGTGCAGAACGCCCTCCGCGCGCGCTTCGGCGACGGCGCAGTGCCGGCGGAGCTGCCCCCGTTCCTGCGCTACCGCTCGTGGATCGGCGGGGACCGCGACGGCAACCCGGGCGTCACGGCGGCACTCACTCGTTGGACGCTGGCGGAGCACCGCCGCGACGCCCTGCGCCTGCACCGCCGCGCGCTCAACGACCTGCGGCTGCTGCTGAGCGTCTCCAGCAACCAGGCGCGCGTCCCGGACGAGCTGCAGGCGCGCGCCGAGGCCCTGGCGGACGCGGCGGAGCTGCCGAAGACGCGGCGCGAGCAGGTGGCGGGCGAGCCGTACCGCCTCCTCCTGCACGCCATGATGGCCGCGCTGGACCGCTTGATCGAGGGCGACGAGTCGCTGCCGTACCGCGCGGCGGACTACGTGGCGGACCTGCGCCTCATCCGCGACGGGCTGGTGGCGGGCGGGCTGGAGGGCGTGGCGCGCCAGGGGCTGCTGCCCGAGGTGCTGGTGCAGGCGCGGACGTTCGGATTCCACATGGCGGCGCTGGACGTGCGCCAGCACAGCCGCGTGCACCAGGCGGCCGTGGCGGACCTGCTGCGGGTGGCGGGCGTGGAGGCGGACTACGGCGCGCTGGACGAGGACGCGAAGCAGGCGCTGCTCGTCCAGGAGCTGCGGACGCCGCGCCCCCTGCGCCCCCACGGTGCCGTGCTGGGGGACGACGCGCGCGAATTGATGGACACGCTGGCCGTCGTCCGGGAGACCATGGCGCGCGAGCCGGAAAGCATCGGCTGCTACATCATCTCCATGACCAGCACCGTGAGCGACGTTCTGGAGGTACTGCTCCTGCTGCAGGAAGCGGGATTGTGGCGGATGGACGGCGACCGGGTGGAGTGCCCGCTGGACGTGGTTCCCCTCTTCGAGACCATCGCGGACCTGGACGCGGCGGAGGAGCGGCTGCAGGCGCTGTTCACGCATCCCCTGTATCGCCAGCACCTCCAAGCGCGGGCGCGGGACGGGGCGCCGTTCCAGGAGGTGATGCTCGGCTACTCGGACAGCAACAAGGACGGGGGCTACTGGATGGCCAACTGGGCGCTGCACAAGGCCCAGGGCGCCATCCCGCGGGTGGCGCGAAGGAACGGGATCGGCGTGCGCATGTTCCACGGCCGCGGCGGCACGGTGGGCCGCGGCGGCGGGCGGGCCAACCAGGCCATTCTGGCCATGCCCCCCGAGGCGCACAACGGCGGCATCCGCTTCACGGAGCAGGGCGAGGTGATCTCGTTCCGCTACGCGCTTCCCTCCATCGCCCGGCGGCACCTGGAGCAGATCGTCCACGCGCAGTTGGTCGCCCTGGCCCAGCCGGCGGAGGCCGCCGCGTTCGACGGCCCCACCGAGGACGACGCGCACCAGCTCATGCAGCGCGTGGCGGACCGGTCCATGGCCGCCTACCGCGCGCTCATCGAGGACCCGGACACCTGGACGTTCTACACCACGGCCACGCCCATCGCGCACATCGCCGGGCTGCCGCTCGCCAGCCGGCCCATCAGCCGCAAGGGTGTGGGGGAGCTGGATTTCGAGGGATTGCGCGCCATCCCCTGGGTGTTCAGCTGGACGCAGACGCGCTACACCATCCCCGGCTGGTACGGCGTGGGGACGGGGCTGGGCGAGGCCCTGGACGGCGGGGACGAGGATGCGCTGCGGCGGATGCGCGAGGGGTGGCCCTTCTTCCGCGCCGTGGTCTCGGACGCGCGGCGGGAGATGGCGCGCGCGCGGCTGCCCATCGCCCGGCACTACGCGGACCTGGCGGCGGAGAGCGGCGCCCCGGCCGAGCCGCACGACCGCATCGCCGCCGAGTACGCGCGGGCGGAATCGGCGCTGCTGGCCGTGACGGGGGACGATTCGCTGCTGGCGGACAGCCCCGTGATCGCGCGCTCCATCGACCTGCGCAATCCCTACACGGACGTGCTGAACCTCACGCAGATCGAGCTGATGCGCCGCTGGCGTTCGCTGGATGAAGATGCGCGCAAATCCGCGGAGGGCGCGGCGTTGCGGGAGGCGCTGTTCGTGTCCATCAACGGCATTGCGGGCGCCATGCAGAGCACGGGATGAGAACGGCGGGGGACAGGGGACAGGTTACAGGGGACAGCCAGCAACGGCGATTCGATGAAGGATGATCAGCTGGAGCGCCTGAGGCGCATCTGCCTGGCGCTGCCGGAGTCGGCGGAGCAGGAGGCGTGGGGCGAGCCCACGTTCCGCGTCCGGAAGAAGATCTTTGTGATGTACGCCGCGGCCGATAACCACCATGGCGACGGGCAGAACGCGGTGTGGCTCAAGGCGCCCATCGGCGTGCAGGAGATGCTCGTCCGCTCCGCGCCGGAGACCTACTTCGTGCCGCCGTACGTGGGGGTCAAGGGGTGGATCGGCATCGTGCTGGACGGGATCGACGACGGGGAGCTGGCCGAGCAGGTGGTCCAGTCCTACTGCATGATCGCCCCCAAGAAGCTCGCCGCGCAGGTCGCCGGCTGACGAACGCGCCCGCATCCGCCGATCATGATCCAATACGTGCTCCCCCTTCCCCGCCATGCAATCCACCGCGGCGTGTCCTTCGAGCAGTTTCTCGGCGGGTTCGACGCGCGCGGCAGGCATCCGTACTGAGCGGCTAAAGCCGCCGCTGGGAAAGCGGTAAGCCCCGTCTCCGCTCGCTGACGCTCGCGG
>DATING010001048.1:0-2604 GCA_035474555.1 Longimicrobium sp.
CACGGCGTCGTGATGGACCTCAAGGACAGCATCTACTACGAGGCGCAGCGCGAGGAGCTGCTGGAAACCGCGTTTCGGGATGCCGTCGACGAGTACATCGACCAGTGCTACGCCTGCGAGGAGGTGCCGGAGCCCCCGCCCGCTGCCATCCCCGCCGCCGCCTGACCTCCCGCGGATCCGCCGCACGAGATCCGCCGCACGAGATCCGCCGCACGAAGATCCGCTGAACGCAAACGGGCCGGGAGATCGCTCCCGGCCCGCTCATCGTTTCCATCCCCCGCTTCCCTCTCCTACCTGCGCAGTTCGGGGACGACGAGCCTGACGAGCGTGCGCTCACCGCGCTGGAGCCGGAACGACACGGGCTCCCCCGGGTGCAGCCCCGCCGCCAGGTGGCCCTCGCCCGTCCGGGTGAACGGCTTTCCGCCGATGCTCAGCAGCACGTCGCCGGGGCGAATGCCGGCGCGCTCGGCGGGTGCGCCGGGCACCACGGACTTCACGCGGAGCGGCTCGCTGGCATGCCACCGCCATTCGCCGTTCTCCTGCCGCCAGCCGCAATCGTCGCAGTCCAGCTCCATCCCGAAGTACACGCCGGGGCCCGCCGGCCTCCGCGGATGCTCGCCGGCGCGCGTGCCCGGTGGCGGGCGCCAGTCCGGCTTCTCCGCCGAGGCGGTGACGGCCAGCGCGGGCTGGTTGCAACCGGCCGCGGGCACCACGCGCACGACCGTCTCCGCCCCGTCGCGGCGGATGCCCAGCCGCAGGGGCACGCCCGGCCGCAGGTTGGCCAGCCGCCGTCCCCCGTCCCGCGTGGTGATGAGCACGCCGTCGACGGAGGTGATCTGGTCCCCCTCCCGCAACGCGCGGGCGGCGGGTCCGCCGGGCTCCAGCTCCCACACACGCGGCTCCGTGGAGAAGTCGTGCCGGGTGCCGGTGCCTTCGCGCGCGTGCACCATGCACGTGCCCCCCACGCAGTGCAGCAGGCCGATCCCCAGCGTGGCCGTGCGCGGCATCCCGTCCCGGCACTGCTGCGCCTCCGCCGCGCCGGCGCACACGGCGACCGCCAGCACGGCAGCGGCGGCGCGGAGCCGGCGGATGCGGGAGAAGGGCGGGACGATGGTCGCGATGCGCATCAGAACATCACGCCCGCGCGCACCGCCGTGTCCGGGGCGGGCGCGGGGCCGTGTCGGGTGATGGAGGCCGTGCGGAACAGCCGCACGGCCAAGCTGTCGTCGTCGGGCATGCGGGTGAGCTCGCGCGTGGCCCCGTAGCACGCGGCGATGGTCGCCTCGCGCCCCTGCGCCGCGATCAGGCTGTCGCCGCCGCGGCTGGCCGCCACGAAGTGCGCCACGGCGGCCACGTACTCCGACCCCGCCGCCTGCACGCGGATGGCGGCCGACATCGCCGTCGCCACCGTGTCCGCGGCCACGAGCATGGCCTCGCGGCTGGGCGGCGCGCCGGACAGCCGCCCCCCGCCAAAGCCGATCCCCAGCAGCAGCACCGCCGCCGCGGCCTGCGGAACCCACGCCGGCAGCGAGGCGCGCCGGGCGCGGTGCGCATCCAGCGACACGACCTTCCCGACGGGGATGGACGCGGCTGCCCCCGCCTCTTCCAGCACCAGCCGCGCGTGCAGCGCGCACCAGCCGTCCGCCAGGGGCGCCGCCTCGCGTGGCAGGGCGGCGAGCCGCGCCGTGAGCGCCAGCAGGGGCTCCGCGCGGGCGCGGCAGTCGGCGCAATCGTCCAGGTGCAGGGCGACCGCCTCCATCGCCCGGGGCGGCAGCTCGCCGCCGGCGTAGTCGTGCAGGTCGTCGTCGGAGATGTGCATGGTCATCGTTCCAGGGCCTCCATCATCAAGCGCCGTGCGCGGTTCAGCTGGCTCTTCACCGTGCCCAGGCTCACGCCCAGCATGTCGGCGATCTCGTGGTATCGGTAGCCGTTCACGTCGTGCATCAGCAGCACGTTGCGGGCGCCGGGGGGCAGCGCCGCGATGGCGCGCTCCAGATCCACCGCCGTCTCGGGCATGGCGCGGCGTGCCTCCGCGGCGTAGCGGTCGGGCTCGTCCGTGGTCATTACCCGCGCCTCGCGGCGCGACTCGCTGCGCAGGTGCTCCAGCGTGGTGCGCACGGCCACCGTGTGGATCCACGTGCTCAGCGCGCTCTCGCCGCGGAATCCCGGCAGCTTTTGCCACACCCGCACGAACACCTCCTGCGCCACGTCCTCCGCCCGCGACGGGTCGCACGTCATCCGCAGCGTGATGGCGTAGACGTGCCGGTAATGCGCGCGGTACAGCGCCTCGAATGCGCAGGGATCGCGCGGCGCGGCGGCGGCTTCCGGCGGGGCGGGCTCCGGCGGTGCGGTCAGGGTCACGGGCTGCAGTGGGGGGCGCGAGCGTGCGTTTCGGGAGATGGGTGGCCGCGCGGCGGGGAAAGGTTGGAAGGGGGGGCGATTCGGAGTCAGCCGACGCAGGCGGAAGGTCGGGGCCGACCGCGGCATCAGCAAGCAAAGGTGGATGAGGATGCCGTTACGGCGTCCCCCACCCCCCGGCCCCCTCCCCCCTCGTTCCTCGTGGAGAGGGGGAGAACTGATTCACAGACAAACCATTTTACTGAG
>DATING010001049.1:0-5198 GCA_035474555.1 Longimicrobium sp.
GGGAGCGAATGAATTCGCGGCTACAACTTCACACTGTCGGCCTCCGCCGACACCGCGCTCGGGACGGTGCAGCGCCAGGGGGCGGCCACCGAGGCCTGCTATCCGGACAAACATCAATCTTGTTCGGGGCGGCATGGAGAGTGACATTATGCGCGGGTCTCCCTGATACGCCCTCCAGGAGCACGCAATGAGCTCGCCCGTCGAACCCCGCATCAAGCTGTCCGATTTGCAGAAGGCCATCGCCGGCACGTGGAAGCTGATCTCCGCCGAGGACGTGGTGGACGGCGAGTGGGTGCCGTACACGTTCGGAAATCCGCCGTCCGGCTACTTCATCTACAACGAAAATGGAATCGCGTCCGTGCAGATCATGACGACGCCGCCCGTGACGCTCACCACCCCCGACACCCCCACGCCGGACGAGGCGCAGCAGATCTTCAACAAGTACATCGCCTACTACGGTACGTGGACGGCGGATGCCGTGAACATCACCGTGCAGGTGGAGGGCGCGTGGGACCCGTCGCAGGTGGGCACGGCCCAGGCGCGGCCGTATCAGCTCGATGGCGACACGCTCATCATCGGCGACCAGGTGAAGTACAAGCGGACGCTGCAGCGGGTGGTGTAGCGCTCAACGCGGTCCTTTGAACGGCGACGGCCCCTCTCCGGACATCCGGAGAGGGGCCGCTCGCTGCGGCGGATGGACCGCGTCAGCTGCAGCGCCGGGTGCAGCAACCGGACTCGTCCAGGCCGCCTTCCTTGTAGTCGATGGGCGGTTGCGGCCAGCACATGGGATTGCAGGTCGCCGCGGCGTTGCAGGTATCCAGCCCCCCGCACGTCTGGTACTGCGCGCAGGTCATCTCGTTGTACGTGTTGCACGAGAAGCCGCTGTGGGCCAGCACCGTGCCCGATGGCCGCTGCACCGCGTGCGTGCTGAACGACTCCACCTCCAGCGAATCCAGGCGCAGCGTGAGCTTGTTCATCGTGTCCTCGTGATAAAGGGATGAGGTGCGGCCGCGGCTTCCTGGCTCCCCACATCGCGGAGAGCGGAATCCGTTTGAAAAGGTGACGGAATGTGGATGGGAAGCGCTCCCCGTGCAAGCTCGTCCTTCCGCCGATCACCATCATCCCCAGAAGTACAAGCGCACGCTGCGGCGGATGGTGTAGCGCGGTTCTGCTGCCGAACGACGAAGCGGCGTCTCTCCGGATCCGGGGAGGCGCCGCGTTTCATCGGATGATGTGCCGGAGATCCGTCGGTTCCGGACGCGGGGACCCGGGCCGGGGGCGGGATCTGTGCCGCGGCCGGGCCCGCCCGGCGAATGAATTCGCGGCACCGAAAACGTGATGTCGGCCTTCGCCGACGGGTCCGGCACGGGCGAGTGCCGGGGGTGCGGCGGAGATCGGTCGGTTGCGGACGCGGGGACCCGGGCGGGGGGCGGGATCTGTGCCGCGGCCGGGCCCGCCCGGCGAATGAATTCGCGGCACAGAAAACGCGATGTCGGCCTTCGCCGACGGCTCCGGCACGGGCGAGTGCCGGGGGTGCGGCGGAGATCTGTCGGTTCCGGACGCGGGGACCGGGGCCGGGGGCGGGATCTGTGCCGGGGCCGGCCCTGCCCGGCGAATGAATTCGCGGCAATGAACCCGCAATGTCGGCCTTCGCCGACAGCTCGTGCACGGGCAGCCTGTGTGCACAGGGGCGGGGTTCGCGCGGTTGAAGCCTCACGCAGTTTGTGAGGCTTTCCGCAGTTGTTGCGGCGGCTTTAGCCGCTCAGGCGGGATGCCCGCCTCTCTGCCGAGAACTCCCCCGATCCACTTCCGCACTTCCGCACTTCCGCACTTCCGCACTTCCGCACTAAAGCTTTAACGCACTAACGCACTAACGCACTAACGCACTAACGCACTTCCCTACACCCCCGCCGCCGCGAGGACGACGAGCAGCGCCCGCTCCACGCCCAGCGCGCCGCCGTCGTTGGCGTACCACTCGTCCAGGGTGTGGATGCCGCCGCTGTCGCCCCCCGCGCCGATGGCGATGGACGGAATCCCGAGCGCCATGGGCACGTTGGCGTCCGTGGACGAGCCCACCAGCTCCGCCTGCGCCCCCAGCGAGCCGGTGATGGCCCCGGCGGCGCGCACCAGCGGATGCAGCGCGGACGTCTCGCCGGAGGGGCGGTCGCCGATCACCTGCACGCGGGTGCGCAGGGGCGGCGTGCCCCCGCGGCGCGCGGCGTTCTGCGCCTCGGCCGCGCGGGCGAGGACGGCGCGCACCTCGTCCTCCATCCGCCCCAGCACCCCCGGCACCTCGCTGCGCAGGTCCAGCTCCATCCACGCTTCTTCCGGGATGGAGTTCACGCTGCTCCCCCCGCCGATGCGCGCCACGGTGAGCGCGCTGCGGTCGGGGTGCGGCAGCGCCAATCCGCCCAGGCCGGCGATGGCGGAGCCCAGCGCGGCCACAGGGTTGGGCGCGCCGCGGTCGGACCACGAGTGCCCGCCGGGGCCCTCGATCTCGATGCGCAGCCGCCGCGAGCCGATGGCGCGGTGCACGATGCGCCGCAGCCCGCTGCCGTCCAGCGCGATGAACGCCGCCGCGCCGCGCAGGGGCGAGCCCTCGCGGAACAGGTGCTTGACCCCGCGCAGGTCGCCGATCCCCTCCTCGCCCACCGTGGCGGCAAAGAGCACGGGCCGCGGCGCCTGCACGTCCGACGCGGCCAGCACCCGCGCCACGGCCAGCATCCCCGCCAGGCCGCGGCTGTTGTCGGTGATCCCCGGGGCGTGGATGCGCTTGCCGGCCGTCCGCGGCTCCACGGCCGTCCCCGCGGGAAAGACGGTGTCCAGGTGCGCGGCCACGACCACGGGCGGGCCTTCGGCGCTGTCCGGCATCCACGCGCCCAGCACGTTGCCCACCTCGTCCACGCGCGGGTCGCGCAGGCCCAGCTCGGCGAAGCGGCGCAGCACGTGCTCGCCGCGCGCCGCCTCGGCGAACGGGGGCGCGGGGATGCGGACGAGCGCCAGCTGCTCGGCCAGCGTCTGCTCGTCGCTCTGGTGCACCTGCCGCCGCAGGGGCTGCAGGGGGGCGTGCCGGGTCAGGTCGCGCAGGGTGCCCGTCCGCGTGGGTTCGTGTGCCGGAATCGTCGTGGGAGGGCGGGATACTGCCGCCCCCGGACCCCGCCGTCAACCAGCCAGGGGGAGATTCCGCCCCTCGGCAGACGCGTCGCGACGGCAGCCCTCTCCCCGGCCGGCCTTTCGCTCGTTCCTCGCGACGGCGGCCGGCCCTCCTCCGACTTCGACCCACGTTCGGAGGGAGGGGGGTTGGTGGCGCGGCGAGTCTCGTGTCCGGGGCGGGGCACGTGCCCCGGCAGGATCGCTTTTCTGCCAGGATCAGGGTGATTGTCTGCGGAAAACGTGCGGCAGAGGAGCCGGATGGAACAGGGGATGCGGGATTCCATGCACTGTCCCGGTGTGGAGCGGGGCGGGGGACTTTTCCGGCGGCGGGCAAATGAGTTAGGTTCAGTCTCTTGTCAAATGATTCCGTGGGCGATCCCCTCCGTCCGCAGCGCCGCATCTTACACCGTTCCGCACGCCGCGAGGTCCGCTGATGCAGGAAAGCGATCTGATCCACGACTGGAACACGCTGGACGGCTCCTTCGACTATTCCACCCGCCGCGGCGTGCAGCTGAACGACGAGACGCTGCGCGACGGGCTTCAGTCCCCGTCCGTGACGGACCCGGCCATCGGCGACAAGATCCGCCTGCTGCACCTGATGGCGGAGCTGGGGATCGCCTCGGCGGACATCGGGCTGCCGGGCGCGGGGCCGCGGGCCGTGCGCGACGTGGAGGCGCTGGCGCGTGAGATCGTGGATTCCAGGCTCGGCATCGAGCCCAACTGCGCGGCCCGGACGGTGCGCGCGGACGTGCAGCCCATCATCGACGTGTCGCAGCGGGTGGGCATCGCCATCGAGGCGGCCACGTTCATCGGCTCGTCGCCCATCCGCCAGTACGCGGAAGACTGGACGCTGGACCGGATGCTGCGCACCACGGAGGACTCCGTGACGTTCGCGGTGGAGAACAACCTCCCCGTGATGTACGTGACGGAGGACACCACCCGCGCGGCGCCGGAGGTGGTCAAGGCGCTGTACAAGACCGCCATCGAATGCGGCGCGCGGCGCATCTGCGTGTGCGACACGGTCGGCCACGCCACGCCCCACGGGGTGCGGCAGCTCATCCGCTTCGTCAAGCGCGAGGTGGTGGACCCCAGCGGCGAGGACGTGAAGATCGACTGGCACGGGCACCGCGACCGCGGGCTGGCCGTGCCCAATTGCCTGGCGGCCATCGAGGAGGGCGCGCACCGCATCCACGGCACGGCGCTGGGCATTGGCGAGCGCTGCGGCAACGCGGAGATGGACCTGCTGCTGGTGAACCTCAAGCTGCTGGGGCTGCACGACTGGGACCTGTCGCGGCTCAACGAGTACGTGGAGCTGGCGTCGCAGGCGTGCCAGGTGGACCTGGCGTACAACTGGCCCGTGTTCGGCCAGGACGCGTTCCGCACGGGGACGGGGGTGCACGCGGCGGCCATCATCAAGGCGGAGAGCAAGGGCGACGCGTGGCTGGCGGACCGCATCTACAGCGGCGTGCCGGCGGGCTGGTTCGGCCTGCGGCAGGTGATCGAGATCTCGCCCATGAGCGGCATCAGCAACGTGCGCTACTGGCTGCGCGCCAACGGCTACGACGGCACGGACGAGGCGCTGTGCAGCCACGTGTTCGAGGCCGCCAAGACCTGCGACCACACCTTCACGGACGACGAGGTGCACGCCCTCTGCCGCTCGTACTCGGTCCGTTCCGCCTCCGCCGGCGCGCCCGTGGCCGAGGCCGTGTGACCTGACGACGCGGGGTTCTACCCTCCGCGGGTCCTGGAAGCACACGCCGGGGCGATCGGAAGATCGCCCCGGCGTGTTTTCGTTCGCGGGCGCAGCGTCTACCGGCCCAGCGGCTCACCTCCACGTCGGCGAGCCGGATCTCCGGCGCGGGCACATTCTTACCGATCGCGATCAGGTGGATGATGTGCCAGGGCAGGTATCCGCCTCCGCCGCCACCGATCGTGCCTCTCCGAAAGAAACGCGGATAGCCGTCCCCGCGCCGGCAGCGGCCGATCTACCAAGGGCCCGATGCATCCTGCCGCTCGCCTGCTTCTCCTCCGGTCCGCGATCGGAC
>DATING010001050.1:0-3081 GCA_035474555.1 Longimicrobium sp.
ATCTGGAACTCGAACCGTTCGCTCCCGATGCTCTTCTCGCGGGCGAACTCGCGGGCGTGCCGGATGATGGCCTCGTCGTGGGTGGCAAGCCCGGGATAGTTGCCGTCGCGCATGAGCCGCTGCATCAGCCGGACGTAACTCCGGTCCACGTCGGCCTTGTCGGGGAACGCCTCCGACTCCGGCTCCTGGTACGCGCCCTTCACCAGCCGCACGCGCGAGCCCAGGGCGATCAGCCGCTCCACGTCGGCGTCCGTGCGGCGCAGCATGGACTGCAGGACGGTGCCCACGTTGGTGTACCCGTCCGCCCACAGCCCCTCCACCAGGGCGATGGTGCGCTCGGTGTAGTCGCTGCTTTCCATGTCCATCCGGACGAAGATCTCGCCCTTTCCGTCGCCCAGCTCGCGGGCGCGCCCCAGCACCGTCTCCACGTTGGCGCGGCAGAACGCCTCGTCGATGTCCAGCCCCAGCTGCGTGGGCTTGATGGAGAGGTTGGCCTGCAGCCCGTCGCGGACGATGGACTCCAGGATCCGCACGGCCATCTTCGCCGCGGCCTCGGCCTCCTCGCGCGACTTCACGGACTCGCCCAGGAAGTCCAGCGAGACGGTGAGCCCGGCGTCGTTCAGGGCGCGGGCCGCCTGCAGGGCCTCGTCCAGCGTGTCGCCGGCCACGAAGCGCTGGGCGAACGAGCGCGACAGGGGCGCGCGGGTGATGATGTTCTTGGCCGTGGAGCTCTCGCTCAGGCGGAGCAGGCTCGTCTTGAGCATACGGTGCGGTCGCGGTGGTTCGGGTCGGCGCTGCCGGCACAGGGACGGGGGCCGCTCAGCCCTCGTCCGCCTGGGCGCGCTTGTGTTCGATGGCCTCGTCCAGCAGGGCGCGGACCTCGCGGAGGGACAGCGCCTCCAGCCAGGCCCGCGCCGCGTCCTCCGTGGGGGCGTGCACCAGGTCGTCCGTCTCCAGGTGCCCCATGATGGCGGTGCCCGTCTGCGCCCAGCGGATGAACACCAGGTAGCCGGCCACGGGGAGCTCGGGGTCGCCCGTGGCGTCGGTCTCCATGCCGGCGGTGTACGGCTCGCCGTCGCCGGCCTCGAATGCGGCGGCGCGGCCGTGGACGGCCATGTAGCCGCCCAGGGTCGTCTCGTCCGCGTCTTCGGGCGGCAGCGGGTTCAGCCGGTCTTCGGAGCTCGCGTACTTCATGGGCGCGCAAAGTACGCACGGTGAGTGCCGGGCGACAGGGCGGGTTTCGGCGGGATCGCTGACGAAGGGGACCGGGCGTGCAGATGGGGCGCAAACGGCGGAACTGCAACGGCTTTTGAAGGCGGATGCGGGCGTGTCCCTCCGCTGCGCTCCGGGCCGGGCTGCGCGCGCCGTAGGCAACGATACAACCGTTGCCAACGGCGCCGAGCCCCCTGCGCACCGGGACAACGATACGGCTGTTGTCCCGCCGCTCCGGGGTCTCGGCCCTGCGGGCGCGCATCCCTCACGCAACGGCAACGGACCGGTCCGCCGGGTCCGCGCGGGGCCCTCACCCCCCGGCCCCCTCTCCCGTACGCGACCTGTCGGCACCCTCGGTTGCCATCCCTGTACGGGAGAGGGGGAGAAGCCCGTGCACGAACTGCGGGTCTCCCCCTCTCCGCGAGGAACGAGCGGGGAGGGGGCCGGGGGGAGGGGCGCTCCGCGCGTGCACGTGTCCCGCTCACCCGCGCTGAACTCCGCTTCCAACCACGTCTCCCCCGAAGTCGATCCCTGTACGGGAGAAGGGGAGGACGTCGTGGCGTTCCCGTCCGTCCGTCGAATCAGCGGCGGACGAGCGGGATGCGCTGGCCCTGGCGCGTCAGCGTGGCGCCGGTGACGGCGCCGGACGCGTCGCGCGAAAAGACGATCTCGCCGGGGTTGTCCACGAAGAAGAAGGTGTCGGGCGCGCTGGCGCGCAGCGGGCGGCGGTTCCATCCCACGCGGGGGACGGAGATGCGGAGCACGTCGCCATCCGCCTCCACGTCCACCCGGACCGGGGGAGCGTCGCCCTCCGGAACCGTGGTGTATTCGCCGGCGTACGCGGCCAGCGCGGCGGGCTCCACGCGGATGGCCTCGCGCTCCCGGACGGCGTATCCCGGCAGCCCGTACTCACGCGCGACGGCGCGCAGGATCTCCATCCCCAGCTCCGCGCCGTTCTCGCCGTTGGTCATCACCACGACGCCCTTGCCCGTCTCCGCCAGGGCCAGGAAGTACGCGCGGAATCCCTGGTTGCTGCCGCCGTGCTCGAACCGGAGCGAATCGCCCTCTCCGTTCAGGCTGAATCCCAGCCCGTAGGATCCCGACTGGACGGACAGCATCTGCCGCGCGGTCTCGGGGGTGAGGACGCGGCCCGTTTCGCCGTTGTACGCGCGCTGCACCTCGATGGCCAGCCGCGCCAGGTCCGACGGCGTGGTCCACAGGCCGGCGGCCGCCTGCTCGGGATACGTGTGGTACTTGCCGGCGACCGGCGTGCCGTCCCCCCGGTGCGCGGTGGCCGCCTGCCCGGCGCGGTCCGCGGGGAGGGGCTGGGCGTAGGTGCTGTGGCGCATCCCCGCCGGCTCCAGCACCTGCTCGCGCATTAGCTCGGCGAAGGGGCGGCCCGTGACGTCCGCCATCAGCAGCTGCGCGATGGTGTAGCCGCCGCCGGAGTAGCGCCACAGGCTGCCGGGCAGCGTATCCACCCGCACGGGCCGGGTGTTGGCGGGGGTCTCGCCCTCCAGCACCTGCACGGCGCTCGGCACGGGGACCCCCGCCGCGTAGCCGGGAAAGCCGTGCACCGTCGTTCCCGCGGAGTGGCTCAGCAGCCGCCGCAGCGTCACCTTCTCGACGGCCGTCAACGCGCTCGCCGGCACCTGCCACGAGCGCAGGCGGGTGTTCACGTCCTCGTCCAGCGCCAGCCGGCCTTCCTGCACCAGCCGCAGCGCCGCGACGGCCGCCACGGGCTTGCTGATGGACGCCGCCTGGAAGAGCGTGGCCGTATCCACGCGGATGCCGCTCCCCGCCTGCGCCTCGCCCCAGCCGCGCGCCCACACGATGCGCCCGTCGTTGATGACGGCCACGCTCACCCCC